>JAJPKD010000266.1 GCA_021323895.1 Acidobacteriota bacterium
CCGGAACGAAGCCCGAATTCGCGCTGGTGACGTTGAATGTTTCCTGACCTGACGGAATGATTCCGCCCAACAACGCATAGAGCTGGTTTGCAGTCGTCAGGTTAGTCGAGCTGATGCCGCCCGGGAATGACGTCGTCGTCAACTGCGGCGTCGTGGTGCCAACCGCGAGATTGTATTGCGGAATCGCTCCGCCGGCGTTCAGGCGAAGCACCTTGAAGAAGTTCAAGACCGAGCCGAAGCGGAACGAGTGATTGTGCCAAACATACTCGGCATTGTCCTGCGCAGTGTAAGTTTGAGTGTTGCGTCCCTGGAACAGATAAGAACTTTCCGGACTGGTAACCAATCCCGCCAGCGCGGCAGTTCCGGTCGTCAGCAGGAACGGCTTACGCGCCTGAGTCTCTGGGAAAGATGGGAACGCCTTGATGTAGCCCGCGCGCACTTCATTGGTCCAAGCCGCGCTTGGTGAAAACCTCCACGCCGCGACGTAGAAATCTACGGGCGCACGTTGCAATGCCTGCGGGCCGCTGAAACCATTCGTATCGCCAAAGTCAGGCCGATCGAGAGTCTGGCGCGCGATGTTGTAAACCACATTGAAAGTGTTCTTCGAATTAGCATCCCAGTCGAGTCGCGACGTGAAACTCTTGCGGCTGTCGTTGTTTGTTTGATTGAAGAAGTAACCGGTGGTCGTCAATTGGTCACCGACTTGAGTTGAATTGCCGGTTGGGATCGCCGTCAGGAATCGGCTTTGAATAAGCGGATTGATGCCCGTCGGCGGCGCAATCGCGCCGGCGGGATTGCTCACCGACAAGCCAAAAATGCTCACCGTGCGCGCCACACCCGGGGTCACACCCGCTGGACAAGTCGCCGCCGTGCAGGTTGGAACGTAAGTGAACAGACCTTGCCGCGCGTTGTTCGTCAGCACCGTGCGGAAGAACCCGCTCGAGCGACGATCGATCGTTCGTTCAAATTCACTGAAGAAGAAAAGATTCTTTTCTTTCCAAATCGGGCCGGCGATCTTGCCGCCGAACTGGTTAAAGTTACGGAAGGTGCGCGGCGAGCGCTGCGCGTTGCTGAAGAAATCATTCGCGCCGAATTTTGAGTTGCGATTGTATTCAAACGCGGCGCCGTGAAACGAAGTCTGGCCGCGCGGCGTGGTCAACGTCACTTGTGATGCGCCGTAACCCGTGTCCGCGCCGGCATTCTGTGAAGTCACCGTAAATTCCGCGACGTCGTCAGTCGTCGGTGTTTGTTGCGTAAAGTCGGCGGCATTCGCGCGAATGAAGTTGTCCTGAATGTTCAGGCCGTCCCGCGTGATGTTCGTAGCCGAGGGTCGTTGTCCGTTAATTGAAGTCGAATTCGCGCTATTCGATGCAACGCCGGCTTGCAGTTGAATCAGCCCGAGTGGATTGCGGCCATTCAACGGCAATTCTTCGATTTGCCGCGGACTGACCGTGTTGCTCAATTCGGGATTCGAAGCGTTAATGACGTCTGCGCCGGCGGTCACCGTCACGTTTTCGGTGATATTGCCCGCTTCCAGCACCGGGTTCAGCGTGTAGTCGCGGCCAACGTCGATTTTCGCGTCGTTGGCGGTATAGGTACGATGGCCCGACGCCGTCACCGTGACGGTGTAGGTTCCGGGTTCGAGTTGCCCGACACTGTACGAGCCATCATCGCTCGTCGTTACGGTTTTCTCTTTGCCTGTCTTGTTATCTTTGACGACAACGGTGGCGCCCGGAATCGCTCCGCTCGCATCAGACACGGTACCGACGAGGCGTCCCGTGCTTGATTGGCTCAACGCCGTCATGGCCAATAAAATGAATGTCAATCCAAACGTAAATGCTCTTCTCATGAAGTGGTCTCCTTGTGTTCAATCTCAGTCTGCGGGGAGACTGATGATTCGCGCAGATCGTTTCGTCCAATATTTCGTAAGCGAGACAACAATCAGCGTGATCACAAAGAGCAACTGTGCAACTAACATTCCCTTGGATGGACCATCCGAGCTTTCACGATTTCGTTCACAAGAACGATCACGATCGAACTTAACAATCGATTGATTTGGATCAGTGGAGATTTCAACTTGCGGAAAATGGAAATGTAGGAGTTTCTGTTCGAACTTGCTTTACGATTAATTGGAGAATTCGCAGTACCAAAACAAAAAGCCCGCGCGGTTAACGCGGGCTTTTCGTCAGACACTTCGAGGCGATTTCTCTTTAGCCTTACGCCGCATTCTCGTGCAGCGCGGCTTCACCGCCAGCCGGCGCATAGTCTTGCAGCGGAATTTTGTATCGCTTGATCTTGCTGTTCAGCGTGGTGAGTTTCACGCCGAGAATTTGCGCGGCCTGCGTCTGGTTCCCGCGGCTGCGGCTCAGCGCGCTATTGATCAATTCGATCTCAAATCGCTGAACTTCATCGTGCAAGCGAACGCGATGTCGCACCGGTTCCGTGACTCGCAGCGATTCAACTTCTCGCAACAGCGTCAAGGCAACATCGCGCAAAGTGCTGAGGCGATTATCGAGAACGACTTGATTGTGCGTCACCGTTTCGGCAAGGGGAACTTCGTGTGGCCTCCAAATCATTTGACTACTCATCTTCATCCTCCCTGATTGAAAAACGCTCGAAGCGTTGGCTGAAAGACAACTATACGAATGATTGAAGCGTGCCGAATTAACTTTGTGACGAAACGGACAAAAGCGGTGACAGACACCCGGCGCCACGGGTTTTGTTACAGAGTGTTGCCGATTGCTTCCTGCAAATTAGCCCGATAATTACGGCTCAGAGTGAGTTTTTGGCCCGTCTCGAGGATCACGTGGTACTCGCCGTGAAACCAGGGCTGAAGTTCCTTGATCTTGTCGAGTCTCACGATGGCCGACCGATGAATGCGCAGGAACTTCTTCGGATCGAGTTGGGCCTCGAGCCCGCTGATCGTGCCGCGAATCAGGTAAGACTTGGTGTGGTTGTGCACGCGCACGTAATTGCCTTCGGCCTCGATACACGCGATGTCATCAACATCGAGGAAAAATACCCGACCGCCAACTTTGACGACCAAACGCTCGATGTACTTTTGCTCGGTTTTCAGCTCTTCGAGCAGGGCCAGGATACGCTGGTCGCGTTCTTCGGATCGTTCCTGGCCGATGACGGCCTTCGCGCGTTGCCAGGCCGCGTCAAAGCGCTCGCGGTCAAAAGGCTTGAGCAGATAGTCGAGGGCGTGCACTTCAAAGGCGCGCACTGCGAACTGGTCGAAAGCCGTGACGAAAATTATGTAGGGGGCGCGATCGCTTTCGATCGATTCGAGAACCTCGAACCCGCCGAACTCGGGCATTTGGATGTCGAGGAAAAGCAGATCGGGATTCAATGAATCGATCGCTTCAATCGCTTCGCGGCCGTTCGAGCACTCGCCGACAATCTCGACGTCGGGATCGCTCGCGAGCATCTCGCGAATCATCCCGCGCGCCAACGGCTCGTCATCGACGACTAACGCGCGAATGCGTTTCGGATCGGTCATCTTCCTGCCTGGCGCCGAATTCGATCCGTGAGATAACTATCGATGTTGGTCAATCCAAAGTAATTCGGCGATGGTTAAATCGATTTGCGCAACTGATTTGCTTACGAGCGCGAAAAGCAAATTGTTCGTTCGCGCCGCAAAAATTATCCCAACAATTGGCACGCTCTCCGCAAAAATGAAACCGCGCGGCAAAAAAGAGAAAGACGCGACCACGTAGCCAAACGCGGCGCACCTTCAAAAAGTTGTTGAATTTCCGGCGAAAAACGTAACTAAGAGCTCGAATAAAAGAACGACGAACCAAGTTTCGGAACTTGGATGCTGAAGTTTCACGTTGCGCTTGCTTATTTGTTCCGCTGATTTTTGGGAGAACCGATGTGTCAACCTTCTTAACTGGCCCGAGACAACTGCGTCTTGAGCGCATCGCCTTGCGAACGCGGCAATTCCAACGTGACGACTAATCCACCCGATGGCTCGTTAGCCAGATCCAGGCGATGCGCCGATCCGTACAACCGATCGAGCCGCGCCTTTGTATTGGCCAGGCCCACGCCGTGTTTGGATGTCTCGACCCCGGTCACCAGCCGCAGGCCCGGCCCGTTATCGCGAACCTGGATTCGCAGCATGCCGTCGTTCGGCTCGACCACGATTTCAATCCGGCCTCCGTTCGAATTCGCGATCGCGTGCCGCAACGCGTTTTCGACGATCGGCTGCAAAATAAGGTTTGGCACGCGCTGATCGAGCAGGGTCGGATCGACTTGTACGCGCGTCGTCAAACGATCCTGAAAACGAACACGCTCAATTTCAAGATAGCCATTCAGGAATTCCAGTTCTTGCTGCAGCGTGACTTCTTGCGTGCCGGCATTCTCGAGCGTCAAGCGCAGAAAATCGCCCAGCCGCGAGATCATGCTGCGCGCCGCTTCCACATCCTGATTCAGCAACGCCGAAATTGAATGCAGCGTGTTGAAAAGAAAGTGTGGATGCAGTTGCATCTTGAGCGCTTCCAGTTGCGCCTGGACCAACTGGGTCCGCAATTGTGAAGCTTTCAATTCACCTTTGCGGTAGCTGTGGTAATAATTGAGCGCGTGACTGATGAGGACAATGACCCAGTAAATCAGCAGCGAGCGATCCAGGTTATAGAGCACAAACTGAAACGTTCGCATCATGCTGAGGCTGCCGCCCCGCCCGATCTGGATCGTGTAGATCACATAATCGAGCGTGATCATCGGAATGCTCAACCCGAGGCTGACCAGGAAATGCAACGGCACGCGGCGTCGCCAGTTGTTGCGGTCGATGCGAAAGCGGCGCGCGAGCCAAAGCACCAGCGGGGTCGCCAACGCCCACAAAAAACAGATGAGCCCCTGGACCAGCAGCGCGCGCCGAAAAGGAATCGGCTTTTCTTCTTTGTAATAGACGGTGTAAACCTGGGTGGCAAAAAAGAAAGCCACGACGGCCCATGCGCCCCAAATCAGACTAATGCGCACCCAGGGCTTGCGCAGAATCGCCTCTGAACGCGTTGGCGGATCGACGTAATTAGCGGGTTCGATCATGAAGGTTGTCTGTTGAAACGCGGGCAAACCGGCTTAGGTTTCAAAGTAGTTCGAGGCAAAAGGCCGCGTGCTGGCGAATTCTCACCCATGCGCCCCCAGGCACAAATCTTTTTGGGACAATCGGGCTTGGATGCGTGATGAAGCGGCGCGCTTACGGCGTTACCGCTGTGTCCGCGTCAACCGCCGGCAACTGCATCGCAATCAGCATCTCCGCTTCAAAGCTCGTGTTGTGAAGCTGCCGAATCTGCTCGCCACAAACCGCAATTACACGATCTGTGTTATCGCGGCTGATTCCGAAATCGCTGCCATCGTTGGGCAAGAGATACTCGCCGTTCGGTTTGCGCACCAGGTGGCCTAACTCGTGCAAGAGCACGGCCACGCGCGCTTCGCGAGTGCTCGGGCCGAAATCGCCTACGCGCGGGATTGATTGCCGGCTCGGCAAGTTGTTCGCAAGATAGAACGGCCCATCGAGATTGACTTCGGCTTTTGCGAACAAGCGATAGCTGAGCCCGGTCGCGGCGCTGGTTACGTTCATCGTCTCTCCGCTCATGCGAATGCCGATCTGCTTGTCGAGATGGCTCGGCCGCAACTGGCTAATCAAATCATTCAGGGCGCTGATTGACGCCGCGCCGCCGAAGAACTCGCTGCAGCGATTTCTTTGGCTGAGAATGCTGTACGAATCAAGGTAAGCTTTTTGCAGCTCGCTCAACTTTGAGATGTCGGGCAATGGCAACGGCGCCGGCGCAGCGTTCGTTAGTCTGAGGCCTGCCGGGTTCGTGCTCGCGAATCGAGACTGGCTCTGGGTCAGATGGTTTGTGGTGAAAATGCAAAATGCGATCGCTGCGGAAACCACAGCTCGTTGGCGAAAGGACATGACTCAACCTCCCGATTTTCGATTTGGTCGAGGGGCTCCACATGCGCTAAGTGACCGCAGAGTTTACGAAGCTAATTCGTTCCGAGTTGGGATTTTGTGACAGAGAGGTTGTGCGAAGTGACCAGACGGCTCGACGAAAGCGGGGCTTCAACTCAAATCCAATTTGTTGAAACAGGATCGCCGAAAACGGCTGCGAGCGAGATTCATTTGCCCAGAGTCGCGCGCAGTTTTGTGGACGTCATTTCGCGAAGGGACAACCCTGGTCGCCGTGTTTCGTATTGAGAAAAGTGCGAGCTTCCCACATTTCGGGAAAGAACTTCTTTTCGAGCGTGGTGCGCAAGTAACCGACGCCTTCCGATCCGCCCGTGCCGCGTTTGGCGCCGACCATGCGCTCGACCATTTTGATGTGATGTGAGCGCCACAACGAAAAATACTCATCATGATCGAGCAAGGCTTCGGCCAGTTCGTATTCCTTATAAAGTTTTTCGTGATGCGTCAGGATTTCCACCATCGCGCGCTGGCGCTTGCCGTAATTGCTGCGGCGTTCCTTCGCATCGCGCGGAGCATCCGTCGCCGGTGTATCGAACCCGCGTCGCCGCAACAAAGCGAAGAACGATTCGGAAAGCGAAGGTGAGTTCATCCGCGCCAGCAGACGCTTGTGCGCAAATTCATCTTCGCCGAAGTGCCGCAGAATCTTTTCGTCCTTCAACCCGGAAGCGAATTCGATCTCGCGAAATTGCATCGACTGGAAACCGCTCGCCGGATTCAGTTCGTCGCGAAACCCGAGAAACCGAACGGCGTCATCGTCTCGAGAATATGGATTTGCGAGATGAGGAGCTTTTCAATTTCACCAACGCGCCGCATCGCCTGGACTGCTTCAGCAATTCGATCTTCTTTCATCGAAACGACTGCGGCGTCGATTTCGTGCAGGATTTGCTTGAACCAAAGTTCATACGCCTGATGCACGGTGATGAAAAGCAACTCGTCATGATGCACGGGCGAAGACAGACACGTCTGCAAGTCAATCAACTCCGGCACGCGGAGATATTTGTTGTAGGAGAGTGGGGCTTCTTTGCCGTAGTCGTTTGCCATAATTAAAAAGCCGCGCCGGCCTTCTCGCTCGCGTACTCGCCATTGTCGCGAATCTTTTTCATCTCAGCCACGACCAGCACGAGTTCTTCGTCCTTCGTATAAAAATGCGGCGAGATGCGCACGCCTGCGCCGGGGCGATAATCAACGATGAACTCGCGACGGATCAGTTCTTTCGTAATCTCGGCTGCGTGATCGTCCCAGACGGTGATCGTGCCGCCGCGCTGCGCCGGATCTTTCGGGCTCGTCACGCGAAAGCCTGCTTCCTCGGCTAACTCGATTAGCCTTTGCGTCTGCCGCATGCTCTTTTCGCGAATCGCAGCAACGCCGATTTCATTGATGATCTTGTACCCCGACTCGGCCGCGTACAGTGCCGGAATCGCCGGCGAGCCATGCAGAAACCGCGTGATGTTCGGCGCGTAATGCATCTCACTCTCAAACGCGAAGGGATGCTCGTGCGCCATCCAACCCGTCGTTTTCGGCTGCAACTGATCGATCAAATCGGGCCGCACGTAGAGATAACCCGCGCCCGGCCCGCCGCATAACCACTTCACCGAACCACCCGTCGCAAATTCCACGTTGAGATCTTTGACGCTGAACGGCACCGTACCCGCCGATTGATAAGTGTCGAGCACGACCATGGCTCCAACTTCGTGCGCGCGTTGCGTGATCGCTTTCGCGTCTTGAAGAAACGCGCTTTTGAAAAGCACGTGCGACATCGGCACGAGCAAGGTTTCTTCGTCGATTGCGTCAAGCATTCGCTGCGTCGGGATCGTGATGCCATCGTCGCTCTTAACCTGCTCGATCCGCAGGCCGTGAGCGCGCGCGTGCGCTTCGTACGCATACATCACCGATGGGAAATTCAGCTCTTCGAAAACGATCTTGTTGCGCTTCGAATCTTTCAGCGGCAACAAACACGAAAGCAGCAGCGATTGGCAAATCGAAACGTTCTGATGCATGACAACTGTGTTCTCGTCGGCGCCGATAATGCGCGCAATCTCGTTTCCGATCGTCACCGGCATGTCCCACCAGCCCTCGGCCCACGCGCGTACGCCGCGCGTCGCCCACTTGTCAGCATAGTCATGCAAACGCTCGTACGTCGCGCGCGGCATCGCCCCGAGACTGTGCGAGATCAGATAGACAGTCTCTTCGAGGATCGGAAACTCAGAACGATATTTGAGGAGGTCGTCAGTCACAATGTGAACATCAATATTGATTCGTAAGATTCGCCACTCGCAAAATAATTTAGTAGAGTGAACTGAATTGGACGAGAAGCGAAACTGATTCTTACAGATGATCCTCCTGGTTGACAACACAATCGAAGGCGTCGGCTCGAGCCCGCGCGAAATTCGCGCCGCGTTGCAGCGCATCGAACCGGATCTGCGCGTAGTCACTGAGCCGTTTCAAAACATAACGCCTGAGTTCGTGAAGATGCTCAGCCCATCGCACGTCATTCTCAGCGGCCAAAGCCATCCCTGGGATCAATATTCTTCACAGTCGCTGGCCGGCGTATTTTATGTCATTCGCCAGGCGCGGCAGCCAATCCTCGGCGTATGCGGTGGACATCAACAGATGGCGCTGGCGTTCGGCGCGCCGGTAGATCTAATCGAGAGGATCGCGCCGGGCGAAGGCTATGAGGGTGCGTTTCGGGAACGCGGTTATTCTGAAGTTGAATTGAACTCGGAAAACCCGAGCCCGATCTTTGAAGGCTTGCCGGAGAAACTAACGGTTTGGGAATCGCACTGTGATGAGGTGAAGGAATTGCCGCCGGACTTTGTGCAAACGGCTTCGAATTCCGTGTCGAGCATTCAGGCGATGGAGCATGCATCGCTGCCACTGTTCGCCGTCCAGTTTCATCCCGAATTATTCGACGACGAGCATGCGCACGGGCGAGTTGTTCTGGAAAACTTTCTGAAGATCTAAATTATCTAGACTCGTGCTGGGTGGTCCTTGGCGTATGAGTACGCGCACCAAGCCGAAATAACATGCACTACCAACCCAAACAACCCAACTGATCCGATCCACGAAACTCCAAAGACCAGCATCCAAATGATCCCAAACAGAATTCGGCCGTTATAAATCTGGCCTAGTCCGGGAATTAGCAAACTAAGAGTTCCGGCAATTAAGGGACTCCGCATTCGTGGTTACCTCAGCGGAAATATACGACGAGTACGGATGGCAAGTTCAGGCGCAAGTCATAAAACGTAGCGTTTGTTCTCGTAAGCTGCGATTTCAGCTTCGTACTTTAAGGTAAGACCAATATCGTCCAAACCTTCCAGCAGGCAGTAACGCTGAAATTCTCCGATATCGAAGCTCGCCGAAAAGCCAGGAGCATCGGTGACTGTCTTGTGTTCCAAATCAACCGTTACCTGGTAGCCCTGCGTTTCGCTGGCGCGACGCATCAACTCGGAAACTTCTGCTTCGGTTAAGACCACCGGAAGCAAGCCGTTCTTCATGCAGTTATTGGCGAAGATGTCCGCGAACGAAGGGGCGATGATCGCGCGAAAACCAAAGTCGGCCAGCGCCCATGGCGCGTGTTCACGCGACGAGCCGCAACCGAAATTTTTTCCTGCAATCAAGATCGATGCGGAACGATAACGCGAGTCGTTGAGGATAAACGAAGGATCGAGCTGACCGTCGCCAACAAATCGCCAGTCATAAAATAGAAACTGCCCAAAGCCTGTGCGCTCGACGCGTTTCAGGAATTGCTTCGGAATAATCTGGTCCGTATCGACGTTTGGTCGATCGAGGGGAACAGCCAGGCCGGTGTGTTTTCGAAAGGCATCCATAACAGTAATTGCTTACTCAAGAGACCGATTCGATCAATTCGCGGGCGTGATCAATCGCCGACTCCATCTCGCGTTTTGTTGACCCGGCTGAATTCAAAACGCGCGAGATTTGCTTGAGCACGCTCTCAGCATTATCTGTTTTGGCTTTTGCCGCCCGCGTTTTAGTGGATGCACCAACAACCACCAGCTTCATGTTGGCATACTTACCGCGAACACCCTTGCTGAAATCGATCGACTTTCGCTTTGAGTTAACCTTCTTCATATTGCTTTCTTTCGGTGCGAGTTGGTCGTTGAGCGCTTATGATTCGAATCTCGGTCCTGGATTCTGCAAAAGTAACCAAAATCAGCCGTCCGCGTTGCGACTGTCCGATGATGTGATGTCTTCTTTCATAGACGGAATGTGCGGGATCATCAACCGTCAAACTGAGCGGATCATAAATACAGTGGCAGCTTCTTCAAAGCCAACCCCATGTTTCTTCTTATTGAGATTGTCCTTGGAAGCATTCCATATGATCCTTTTTTCATGTTGGTTCATGGGAGTACCTGTACCTCGCCCTACTTATATTCCCAATCTCTTACATCAACAAAATGTCCTGCAACCGCGGCTGCCGCGGCCATCGCCGGACTAACGAGATGCGTGCGACCACCGCGTCCTTGTCGCCCTTCGAAGTTGCGGTTGCTGGTCGAAGCGCAACGCTCGCCGGGCTGCAAAATATCCGGGTTCATGCCGAGGCACATCGAACAACCCGACTCGCGCCACTCGAAACCGGCATCGATGAAGATCTGATCCAGTCCTTCCTGCTCTGCAACGCGTTTGACGCTCTGCGATCCGGGAACCACCATCCCGCGCACTGTCGGATTGACTCGGTGTCCAACTACAACGCGGGCCGCGGCGCGCAAATCTTCAATTCGCGAATTGGTGCATGAACCGATGAAGACTCGATCGATCGCAATGTCCGAAATCTTCTTGCGAGGTTGCAAGGCCATGTATTCGAGTGCCCGCTCTAGCGCGCGCCGCTCATTTTCATTTGCAACCTGCGAGGGATCGGGAACGACGCCCTCGATCGAAGCAACCATGCCCGGACTAGTTCCCCACGTGACGCACGGCGCGATCGCGGCGGCATCGATCTTCAAAACACGGTCGAACCCGGCATTTTGATCGGACGGTAGCATTCGCCAATACGTGACGGCGGCTTCCCATTTTTCCGCGTCCGGCGCAAAGCGACGGCCTCTCAGATATGCGAACGTAGTTTCGTCCGGCGCGATCATGCCAGCGCGCGCGCCGGCTTCAATACTCATGTTGCAGAGCGTCATGCGGCCTTCCATCGAAAGCGCGCGCACCGCTTCACCGGCATGCTCGATCACGTGGCCGGTGGCGCCGTCGGTTCCAATCTGTCCGATGATTCCCAGCGCAAGATCCTTCGCCGTCACGCCGTCGCTCAACTTGCCGCGCACATCGATGAGCATCGTGCGCGGTTTGTTTTGTGGCAGACATTGCGTCGCCAAAACATGTTCGACTTCGCTCGTACCAATACCAAACGCGAGCGCGCCAAAAGCCCCGTGCGTGCTCGTGTGGCTGTCCCCACAGACGATTGTCATGCCCGGTTGAGACAATCCGAGTTCCGGCCCGATGACATGCACAATCCCCTGTTCGCTTGAGTCGATGTCGAACAAACGTATGCCGAACTCTGCGCAATTGGAACGCAGGACCTCGATTTGTCTGGCGGCAATTTCGTCGGTGATTGGCAGACTGCGATCAGTGGTCGGCACATTGTGATCGATCGTCGCGACCGCGAGCTCCGGGCGACGCACTATTCGGTTGGCGGCGCGCAAACCATCGAATGCTTGCGGCGAAGTTACTTCATGAACGAGATGTAGATCGATATAGAGCAGCGCCGGCTCGTTTTCAGCCGCGCGCACCACATGCGCGTCCCAAACTTTTTCGAAGAGTGTCTTTCCCAAGAGGTTTCCGCTGAGGGGTGGAACTTGTCCCACGCTCTCAATGATAAGGCCGGACAAGTCCGGCCTCTAAACTGAACCTGCACACTGCTTACTGCTTACTCCTTGCTCCTTACTCCTTACTCCTTACTGGCTAGACCGCATGATAAGCATGCCGCATGTCCGCGGTTTGGGCCACCGCATCGCAAACGAGGTCGCCCATTTCTGATGTCGAGATCACGCGAATGTCGCCCGGCTGCGCGATGTCGCGCGTACGGTAGCCGGCTTCGAGCACGTTCTCGATGGCCGCTTCAATGTCCGCCGCTTCGTCTTCCAACGCAGCCGTATAACGTAGCAGCATCGCGGCCGAGGCGATCGCTCCC
>JAJPKD010000183.1 GCA_021323895.1 Acidobacteriota bacterium
AGTGAAACTCGCGCACGTTCCACGGCTCATCAGTGGGCGGCATCGTCACAGTCAGGCCGTGCTTCATCGCGAGTTCGTACGCTTCATCGACCGCAGCCGGCGATTCCAGCCACCAACTCATCCAAACGCCGCCGGTTTCATCATCACCGACAAACTTCGGTTCTGGGCCACCACGCGATCCTTGAGCGCCCTGGCACAGAAAGATTTCATACTTGCCATTGCATACCCCGCCGAAAGTCGGCGGATCGCCCCAGTCCCAGCCTTTCTGCCAGCCGAGTTTTTCAAACCATTCAAAACTCTCGACGATGTTCGAGACGTTGAGTATCGGAGTTAGTCCTTCAATCTTCATGGTTTCATCGTGTGATCTGAGCGACCAAAAACGCGCGCAGTATACTACAGGCGATTCAGCGATCGTTTAATCGTTGACACGGTTGCGACAGTAGGCCGATACTTTCGGCGAACCCCTTTTATTCAGCAGTGCTTGTAACGCATCTCGAATTCGGGAGGAGTTATGTCAAGCAATCGCGTCAGCGCTCCAATTCTTGCAGCGTTGATTTTTCTCTGCACAGCGGGAGCTGTGGTTTCGGCCTCGCTTGGTAAGTACGAAGACCCGCGGCCCGTGGACGGAATCGCGGCGTGGCAGCAAGTTTATTCGGTGCTGGTCTCACCGCGCTGTATCAATTGCCACACGGCGTCTAATTATCCCGAGCAGGGCGACAATCGCGCGCGTCATTTCGCGAATGTCGTTCGGGGACCCGCCGGAACGGGCGTCGCCGGGTTCCGCTGCGTGACTTGTCATCAGAAAGAGAACGCGGACAGCACCGGCGTGCCGGGCGGAAAAAATTGGCACCTGGCGCCGCTGTCGATGAAGTGGCAGGACACAAACGACCAACCACTGTCGAGCGCGGAAGTCTGTCGCGCCATCACCGATCGCGCGCGCAACGGTGGTTTGAACGGTGCGGCGCTGCTGAAACATCACACCGAAGAACCGCTGGTGTTGTGGGCTTGGTCGCCAGGCCGCGGTGTGGATGGAGCGATGCGCACACTGCCGCCACTAAACCATGATGAATTTGTTGCCGCGACTAAGCAGTGGGTTGATGCGGGCATGCCTTGCCCAAAATAGGAGACGACGATGGCCAAATTTCAATTGACGGTGAACGGTCAGCGCAAAGAGGTGAACGCCGATCCGACGACGCCTTTGCTTTGGGTCCTGCGCGAAGACTTGAAGATGACCGGAACAAAGTACGGCTGCGGCGTCAGCGCGTGCGGCGCTTGCACGGTGCACGTTGATGGTGTCGCGACGCGTTCGTGCATGTTGCCGATCTCTTTGCTCGGCGATCGTCCGATTACAACGATTGAGGCGATGGCTAACGATCGCGTCGGACGTGTGGTTCAGGATGCCTGGGTTGAGAAAGACGTCGTGCAGTGCGGCTACTGCCAGAGCGGGCAGATCATGAGTGCGGTCGCGCTTTTGAAAGAAACGCCACGCCCGACCGAAACGCAGATCGAAGAATCGATGGGCGGCAATCTTTGCCGCTGCGCAACGTATGTGCGGATTCGCGAAGCGGTGCAGCTCGCGTCGCAGCGTTTGAAGTAACGAGGAGGCGAACATGTCAGCAGCAACCAAGAGATCAAAGGATCACGGGATCAATCGCCGATCGTTTTTGCACGCGTCGGTGACCGCAGCCGGCGGCTTGCTGGTGTCGCTCTACTTCAATCGTGCCAGCGCACAGGAAGGCGCATCCGCTGCGCAAGGGCCACCGAAAATCAACTATCCGCCTGATGCGTTTGTCGAGATTCGGCCTGACGGGAAGATCGTAATTCAAGTGAATCGACTCGAGTTCGGTCAGGGCGTGCAGACAGCTTTACCGATGGTGCTCGCCGATGAGATGGATGCGGATTGGGCGAGCGTAGTTCCGCAACTTGCTCAGGCGAAAGACATCTACAAAGACCCGGTATTCGGAATTCAAATGGTCGGCGGCTCAGGTTCGATCGCGCACTCGTTTCAGCAGTATCGTGAACTCGGCGCGAAGACGCGCGCGATGCTCCTCAGCGCCGCGGCAAAGAATTGGAATGTCGGTGCTGATACATTGCGCACAGAACCGAGCGTCGTCATTGGCCCGGGAGGAAAGCGCGCGACTTATGCGGAGCTCGCGAAGGCCGCGACTGCCATGCCTGTGCCAGCGAATGTTCGTTTGAAGAATCCTTCTGAGTTTCGCTACATCGGCAAACGCACGCCGCGACTCGACAGCCGTGCAAAGTGCGATGGCTCGATCAAGTTCGGACTCGATTTCGATCAACCGGGCATGTTGACCGCAGTCGTCGCGCATCCGCCAATGTTCGGCGCGAAGGTCAGAGGTTTTGACGACGCGGACGCGCGCCGCGTCGAAGGCGTCCGCGAGATCTTCCAGATTTCTCTGCCACGCGGAAGCGGCATCGCAGTCGTGGCCGATAAATTTTGGACGGCCAAGCAGGCACGCGATCGCCTGAAAATCGATTGGGACACAACTGAAATTGCCAAAGAGGACACGACCGCACTGTGGGCGAAGTACAGACAACTTGCCGGGACGAAAGGTCTCAGCGCACTCGCGCGTGGCGATGAAAGCGCGCTCGACAAGATCGCATCAGCCAATCGCATCGTGGCTGAGTACGAATTTCCATATCTCGCGCACACGCCGATGGAACCGCTCAACACGACGATTCGCTTCGACGGCGATCGCGCCGAGGCCTGGGTCGGTTCGCAATTTCAAACCTGCGATCAGATGGCGATCGCGCAAACGCTCGGTCTGAAAGCAGAGCAGGTTCTGTTTCACACCGAGATGGCCGGTGGTGGATTTGGCCGCCGCGCCGTGCCCGATTCGCACGTGCAACGGGAAGCGGCCGAGATCGCGAAGAAGCTTCGCGGCACAACCGTCAAACTCATCTGGACTCGCGAAGATGATGTGCGTGGCGGGTTCTATCGTCCGATGTTTTTTCACCGAGTCGAAATCGGCGTCGGAACTGACGGTATGCCCGCCGCGTGGCGGCACGTCGTCGTCGGCCAATCAATCATGGAAGGCACGCCGTTCGCCATGATGATGAAAGATGGAATCGATCCAACGGTCGCAGAGGGCATCACCGACACGCAATACAATCTGGCGAACTTCAACGTTTCAATTCATCAACCAAAGGTGAACGTGCCCGTGCTGTGGTGGCGTTCGGTGGGCAACACGCACACGGCTTACGTGATGGAAACCTTGATCGAGGAACTTGCGGAACGCACGAAGATGGATCCGATCGCTTATCGGCGCAAACTTCTAAAACCTGATGCTAAGAAACTTCGCGCCGCGCTCGATTTGATGGAAGCGAAAAGCGCTGCGTGGCGTCAGAAGCTTCCGAAAGGTCATGCTGTTGGCTTTGCCTTGCACGAGTCCTTCGATACAGGAGTCGCGGTCGCAGTCGATGTTTCCATCGTCAACAAACGGCCAAAGGTTCATGGCGCCACCGTCGCGGTGCATTGCGGCTTGGCAGCGAATCCGCTAACCGTTGAGAGTCAGTTCCAAGCGGGTTCAGGATTTGGCTTGTCGCAGTTGATGGCGAAAGGCGCAATCACTTTGAAAGACGGACTGGTCGAGCAGCGGAACTTTCACGAGTTCGTGCCGCCTTACATCATGGACGCGCCGGTAGCCGTTGATGTTCACATCGTGCCGAGCACTGACCCGCCGACCGGATGCGGCGAGCCGCCCGTGCCTGTGATTTCACCAGCGGTTGCGAACGCGTTGAGTAAACTCACCGGCAAACGTTATCGCTCGTTGCCGCTGGTTGAGATTTGAAGGTGCGTGGAAGTCAACACGACCTTAGTGTGATCTGATCTTCGGAGTTCATGTTCAGAACACGAACTGTGGTTCTGCCCACGGCCGTCTTGCCAACGACGTAATTACCGTCCCATTTAAAGTGTTCACTCCACTCATCTCGCCTTGGATGAAAGAGCTTTGTGATCTCGCTTGTGTTGGGATCGATACCGGTAAGGTTCGTGCCTTTGTGCAAATTACAATCGATACACGCCAAGGCCAAATTGTCGAGATCGTCGGTGCCTCCGTGGACTTTCGGAATGATGTGCTCAACGTGTAGCGCAGCCAAAGGTGAGTCGTCCTGGCGTAACTGACAATACTCGCAAGAATCTTTTGCGCGCGCCCGAACCTGGCCTCTTGTGGCCGCATCGATCATTTCTGATTTCTGAGTTGCTGCGCCTGACGTTTGAGAATGGCGACAAACTTGTTTGCTCGCACGTAGCCTGCGTATTCGGCGCTCTCTTGTTCGGTCAGTTCACCCTCGGTCGATTTGCGCGCGAGTTCTTCAATTCTTAGTTGAAGTTGAGGGTCACCGCGAAAATCGATTACGGCATCGGCCTTTTCAGGGAGGACGATTTCGAGCACGGGTCGAATCCCTCGATCGAATGCAACACTCTCAGAAGTTGTAGCCATGGCTCAAAATTATCACCGGCGCGGTTCGAATAGCAATCATCGTTTATGACACTCCTACTTCTTCTTCGACACAAACACACCCGCGGGTGTGATTTGTCTGAGCGAAGTGATCTGACCGTTCTCTTCAACGAACTCGACGATCACGTCGGCGAACTGCGGCAGACGGAACTTCAACGCTTTGTAAGGCACCAAAGGCTGATCGGGAGCGCCGATCGACACGATAAAGAGTCCGCTGCCCGGCCGATACACCACCTGAAACTTTCCACCCGTCGGAGTCTCGTAGTTTCCGATCAGCCGTTGCGCGGCCGCCTCGTCCAGCTTCGCCGGCTTGCGCACAAAAGTAACTTCGCCTTCGTCGAGCGACGTTGTCAAACTGCTGATGTCACCCTGCGGGTTCGTCGAGAAGTTCACCGACCACTTCCCATTCTCTTCGTCGTTCGGCGTGTCGAAACGATCGTAATGAAAGTGCGCGAGCGGCAGGACAACCTTGTGAAAGTCGAACTGTAGCGCGTTGTCTTTCATGCCGATCGTCAAAGTGCCATAGGCGGGATGCTCGTACTCACCAACGTAATCGCTCAGCGCGTGTGACGGTTTGGTATCCAGCACGCGGCCGAATCCTTCCTTCGATCGGCCTTCGGCGCTGGCTTTCTTTCCCTTCAAACGAATGTCGAGCAGCCGATCAGTCCACGGAGTCAGATCCATTTCAAGCAGCCGTTCGTACACGTTGTAGCTGATCGGGTTGTAAAGCGGCGCCGTGTGATTACCGATGACGAAGACAATCACACCAATATGTTCGTTGGGCATGTAGGAAACCTGCGAGTGAAATCCCGGCAAGTCGCCACCGTGAAAAGCAATCAGGTGCCCGCGGTACGAAGCCGTCCAGCGCCCCATGCCGTATGCCTGATTCAGAACTTCCCACCAACCACGCGTTTGTCCCGCAGCGTTCGGCAAAGCGATAGCCGGTTCAAGAGTCGCATTGATGACTTTCGGCGGCAGCACCTGTTTGCCGTTGTACATGCCATTGTTCATCAGAGCGATCAGCCAGTGCGACATGTCTTCGATGTTGGAAATGATCGCGCCCGCGGGAGCCACGCCTTGCTGCTCTTCGTAGTAGGGAATTTTGTAAAGCTCGAATGAATCACGTCGCTCGGTGAAAGGAACACCAACGTCCGGCTGCTTCAGCATATCGGCGATCGAAAACACCGTGTTATTCATGTTGAGCGGTTGCAAGATTCGCTCTCGCACGAACTGGGCCCAGGGCTTTCCGGATTGCAACTCGATCGCATAGCCCGCGCCCGCGTACATCATGTTGTTGTAAAGAAAAATCTGGCGCGGGGATTCTTTTGGCTCGAGATATTTCAGCCGCTCGAAAAGTTCTTTGGTCGAGTAGTCCGACTTGTACCAGATCGAATCATGCCGCGTGATGCCGGTCCGATGCGCCAGCATGTCACGCAGGGTAATCGTGTTATTGAGATAGCTGTTGTAGAACTCGATAGTAGGAACCGATTCTTTGATTGGTTGATCCCAGGTGAGTTTGCCTTCTTCGACCAGCATCCCCGCCGCCATCGCGGTAAAAAGCTTCGTGTTCGAAGCGATGGTAAACATCGTCTGCGACGTCAGCGGCAGCTTCTTCTCGTAATCGCGATAGCCATAGCCTTTGGCGAACACGAGTTTATCGCCGACGACAATGCCAACGCCGATGCCCGGCGCGTTACAATCCTTCAAAGTCTTTTCCATGAAGGCGTCAAAGCCAGCGAGCTTTTGATTGACGTCGATTTGGGGCGCTGGCTGTGGCTGAGCTTGCGCCGCGTTGGCCACGGTCAGACAGATGACGAAGCAAGCAATAACGAACGAGCCAAAGCGCAAGGGATGGGTCTGATTAATCAGTTCCTCCTAAAGGTCGGGGCAGTGTCGAGCTTTGATATTCGTTCTGCAACGGAGAGTCAAGCTAAGTTGGCAAGCTCAACCTAATTCTTCCGCGGTCTTGGGCCAGTCTTCACGAAGCAAACGGGACAATGCGCGATCGGCGAGTAGCTTTCCGCCAGTCTGACAGGTCGGACAATAGTTCGTTTCGTTGCTCGCATAGCGGATGCGCTGGACCTTCGATCCACAACGTGGACACGGTTCTCTATAACGGCCGTGAACCGCCATGCCGTTGCGAAACGCGGTGACCTTTTCGGGAAAATCGTTGGCGGCTTCGGCACGCAGCCGTTCGATCCATTCCAACAAAGTGTCGCGCGTGCTCTGGTGCAAACGCTTGACTTCATCATCGCTGAGCTTCTGCGTCAGCTTCACCGGCGACAGTTGTGCGTGCCAGAGAATCTCATCCGAATAAGCGTTGCCAATCCCGCTGAACAAGCGAGGATCGGTGAGCGCGCGCTTGAGCGTATGGTTTTCTGACTGAAGGACTTGCTTGAAAGTTGAGAGGTCAATGAAGTCGTTGGACTTCGGATACATGACCTGCCCTCCCTCAGCATCGGAGTTCTGAAACAATTCCAAGCCGCCGGGATTAAGGGTGGCGAGGCCTGCTTCGCCTTCGACCAGATGCAACGAGGCGCGACGTTGGGTTCCGGCTTCGGTCAACGTCAGCGCTCCGTGATCGAATTGAAACGCCGCGAGATGGTTCTTTGATTTGCTAACTTTCAACTGGCCAGCCAATGGTGCTTCTTTCCAATGCAATCGTCCGGCGATCATCAAATGCAGCACCAGCCACAAATCGTCCTCCATCCCGATGCAGATACGCTTGCCCAATCTTCGCAACCCCACAACCTTCCTTCCCTCGACTGATGAAATTGCCGGCTGCGCAGTCCGCAGTAAGAATGGTGAGTTGATCAGAACGCGTTCGAGTGTGTGGCCGAGAATTCTTCGCTCGAGCGCTTCGATGTAAACGGTGATGTCAGGAAGTTCCGGCACGGTGGCTAAGAGCGAAGGGCTAAGGCAAAGAGCTAAATGACGACTCGGAAATTTTAGCTATCGGCTTTTCCCGAGCAGCCACGACTTCAAAATACCCGGGCGCGCATCGTCGATCGAAAAGTAATCCTGCACGAGCTGGCTATAGCGCTTGATTCGCTCGCGGCGCGACAATTCGGCGCCGTAGGGCATGCGGCCGCCCGTGACGAACGAGCTAATCACTTTCTTGTCCATCGGCCAGTTCAACGATCCCAGCCCGTTGGGATGATGACACGAGACGCAGGCGGAGGAGGTTGCGCTCGCGATTTCCTTCGCGGGAAAACTTGCATGAGCTTGCCTGGCCGACGCCACCAGCGGATCGAGTGGCCGAACCGATCCCAGCCCTGGCCCAAACTTGCTTGCGTCGAGATATCGGTCGAACCGCGGCGGCCCATAGGTGAGAAATCGATCATTGACTTCTTCAACGAAGCGCAACTCATCGCTGCTCACGCTTCCTTCGACCGGAAAGATCGGCAGCACGCCGCTCTTGTGACATGTGACGCAGTTATCGTCGCCTTCGCCCAACTCCCAGCGTCCTTTGATCGTTATCGCGCCGTTGCGTCGGTAAGTCCGGAAATAATCTTTGAAGTAAGTATTCGTCGTCTGGTCCGCATCCCGCACCACCGCCACGACGGAAACATTTCGAGTGCGCACCCGCGCGCCGGGATCGGTAAGTCCAAATTGCACCCACTTCTCGGGAACATTCTTCGCCGGATCGCCGGGCACGACGATCAGCAAACGCCGAAAACTCTTGTTGTTGTCGGGCGTGCCCAAATGCCGCGATTCATAACTGAAAAAGATGAGTTGACTATCGGGGGCGCGACTCTTATTCAACTCGCGGAGCAAAGCCTTCGCCTGTGGCAACGTTTCGAAACGCGTGACTGTCTTCAGAAAGCGAGGCGTCAAAAGAAAATCGGGAATCGTCACGTACTTTCGCGTCTCAGCGAAATAAGTTTCGTCAGAGACGTTGAATCCCAATTCGTGATCATCCAACAGTCCAACCGAAAGCGCTTGCAGATAACCGACGAATTCGGGATAACGAGCGGCAAAGCTGCTGCCCCCAGACATGCCACATCGGCGCAGCGTCCGGGCGATGTCTTCAACAGTTCGATCGTAAGCTGCCTCAGCCCGTTCCTGTTCGTAGTAAGCCCGCGCGGCGCGCACCAGGGCGTTGACTTTGATTCCGGCCCAAGCCTCCTGCTGCGCGACAGTCGGCGGACATGGCACAGCCCAAACCGGAGCTGAGGCCATCAACGTCAAAGCGAGAAGCAGGATCAACCTGGATGTGTGCGCAAGCATTTCGTTACTGACGCACCACCAGCGCCAGGCCAATGATGCAAAAGATCAAACCGATCACGTTTCGCAGAGAGAGATGATCCTTGAAAACGAAAAGGCCGATTGGAATCAGCACGACGGCCGCCGCCGCGTTGGTGGCGACCGCGGCGATGCTGATGCGCCAGCCGCTGCGATAGGCGAGCAGGAAACCCAGCTCGATCATGGCCGCGGCGGCTCCTAAGGTGAACACGGCCCAATTCGACGCCTTAAAAGTCTCCAGCAGACTTCTCTTCCCCGGATACGTGAACGCGAAAAGGGCGCACAGCACGATGCCGACGACGTAAGCAATCGCAATGACGAAGAATGGATTCGTCTCTTTCGGCACGGCTTTCTGCGAAAGGTGATACAGCAGCATGCCAATGACCGTCAGCGCGAATGCGAAATAGAAGCCGCTCATTTTTTTTGTCGTAGGTTCTGTAATCAACGTGCAACCTGATGATACGATACGTCCGCGCGAACTTCACAAACAAAATCAATGGCAATCATCGGCATCGTCGCAATTGATCGAAACCTGGCCATCGGCAAAGATGGAAAGCTGCCGTGGCATTACTCGTCTGACATGAAGTTTTTCAAACAGACGACCGTCGGCAACGCAGTCGTCATGGGACGCCACACCTGGGAGACACTGGGCAGTCCGCTCAAAGATCGAATGAACATCGTCCTCAGCAGTCGAACCGACGGCGCGTCTGGCAAGGCTGTGACTCTGCCGAACGTAAGATCAGTACTGAACCTGGCTGGCGCTTTGACGCGCGATCTTTACGTGATTGGCGGCGCAAAGGTTTACCAGGCGTTTCTGCCGCACCTCAATCGGTGGATCGTCACCGAGATTCCTCTGTCGGTTGAAGACGCCGATACGTTCATGCCGTCAAACTTCCTGGAGGGATTTGAGTTGTATGAGGTGCGGCAATTGGACGACGAGCTGCGCGCGAAGTTTTATGAACGTGTGTCAGAAGCCCGACCGTAAGGGAGGGCCACCTGCCAGACACGAACTAACCACAGATGAACGCGGATTTACGCGGATGAAAAGAGATCAGGCTGTTCTGATCTGTGCTTATCGGTGTGAATCTGTGGTTAACTATTTTGCCAATCGCGACACTACTCGTCGCCGCTTATTTCCAGGACATCATGCCGCGTGATAATTCCGGTGATGCGGCCGTATTCTTCAATCAAGACCGCTTGATTCCTGCGCAACTTCTTCGTGACGGCGTTAATATCGGCATCCACATCGACGGTGGGAAAACTGTCTTCCATCAATTCGCCAACTGGTGAATCCAGGAGATCTCGGTTGTCGAACGCTTTCGAAAGCAGATGACTCTCGCGCAGCGAGCCCACCGACTTTCCATCTTCGAGCACGGGAATCTGCGTCAGCCCCATCTCGTTCATCTTCGCGAGCGCTTCTGAGACCGGATCTGTCGGTGAAACGGCAATGACTTCGCGCGGCGCGCCTTTGCTCTTGGTCTCGTTAAGCAGGCCCGCCGTGACCTTGTGCGGCGCAAGCAACTGCTTCTCTTTCATCCATTCATCGGAGTGGAATTTCGACAAGTAATGTTCGCCCGTGTCACAGACGATAAAAACGATGACCGCGTCCGGGTCGGCTTCGCGCGCAAGCTGCAACGCGGCCGCGCAATTCGTTCCCGTCGAGCCGCCACAGAAGATGCCTTCAAGGCGACTCAATTGTCGCGCGGTCTCGAACGAATCGCGATCGGTGATGTTGCGCACTTCATCGACATACTGCAGATGCGCATTGCCGGGCAGGACTTCCTGACCGATGCCTTCGACAAGATAAGGCGTGGTCTCGGGAATCTTTCCGGTCTCTTTGTAAGTTTTGTAAATCGAACCGAATGGATCGGCGCCGATGATTTTGATCTTCGAATTTTTTTCTTTGAGAAACTTGCCCGTGCCGGAGATCGTTCCGCCAGTCCCGATGCCCGAAACAAAGTGGGTGATCCTGCCCTCGGTCTGTTCCCAAAGTTCCGGCCCAGTGGTGCGGTAGTGTGCTTCCGGATTCGCCGGATGTGAGTACTGATCGGGATAGAAAGAGTTAGGCGTCTCAGCCGCGATTCGTCGCGCCGTCGAAACATAGTGATCGGGCGTGCCCGGCTTGGCGGAAACCGGAGTGATGACAACGTCCGCACCGAGCGCTTTCAGGTAGCGCGACTTCTCGACCGACGCTTTGTCAGTCATCACGAAGATGCACTTATAACCTTTGACAGAGGCGGCGAGGGCCAGGCCGATGCCTGTGTTGCCGGAAGTTGCTTCGACGATCGTGCCGCCGGGTTTGATCTTGCCTTCCCGCTCGGCGGCTTCGATCATGGAGATACCGATGCGATCCTTCACGGAAAAGCCGGGATTGAGATTCTCCATCTTGGCAAGAACCAGCGGCTTCAATGCTTTGTTAAGGCGATTGAGTTTGACTAGCGGCGTGTTGCCGATCAGGCCCAGTACATTCTCGAAATATTTCATCTACGTTCGTAGCTCAACACGAATTTATTTTATGGAAATCAAGACTGAACATTCTCTGCGAAATCAGGGCGTTTGCCAAATGGAAACGGAGTATGTGTCAGCTGATCCATGGCCTGACGGCCGTGGCTATTGAATGCTGCGCCGTCGGCGCTGCCAAAAACGAGGTACCGTACCTGGGCGAGTAAACGAGACGATAGTAAACCAGACGATTATGATCCGCTCGCTTGCTCGCGGTACTGACACGCCTGATATTCACTATCGCACGGTGCTGCCACGCGCAAAGAAAAACTGTCGCGTGCTTGACTGAATCAATTCACGCCGTATAATTTTCATTCCGTTGTGGGCCGATAGCTCAGTTGGTAGAGCAGCTGACTCTTAATCAGCGGGTCGCAGGTTCGATCCCTGCTCGGCTCACCATTTCGAAAACAAAAACGGGCGACACCGATCGCCCGTTTTCTTTTGCTTATCTCTTGTCGGGAAGCTCTATTTCCTCTGGGACGCGGCGAGCTCAGATGTCGATGATAACTTCACACCCGGTTGGCCGCTCTTCTTAGCGCCGGATGAAACTTGTGCAGTAATGGTTGCGGCGATCTTTGTGTTGCCCGTTTGTTCTGTCGCAGGCGGCAGCTTCCACGGATAGTACCGGCAGAAGACTGCAAACCCTGCGAGCAGAATTACGAAGATCGCCGCAATGGCGTGCATACCAAGGCGCGAACCCGCGCGCCGCGGCGGCGTGGCCAATAAAGTCATTTCGTCGTCGAGTTCCAAGCTTGACCGAAAGGCGTTGTAAGCGGCGTCCAATTCCGGATTTGATTCCCGCACTCGGCCAACGCGACGCAGCGCTTCACGAAACTCTTTCGCGCTCGCATAGCGCGCATTGGGATTCTGCTGCATCGCACGGCTGAGAATTTCAGAAAGCTCTTCGCCGACAGCGGGATTGATTTCGTGCGCCGGTTTCAGCGGATTCGGTTTCGACGTGATGAATGCCGTCGCGCGCGTCAGAGCATCAGGTGGCTTAACGCCAGTGAGCAGGTGGTAGAGCGTTGCGCCCAGCGCATAGATGTCGCTCTGTGGCGTCGCGCCGAGATCCTGAATTTGTTCAAGCGGCGCGTAACGCGGCGAGTAACCAAAGACACTTCTGTCCGAATCTTTATCTTCATGGTTCGCTCCTTTTGATTTCGCCAAACCGAAATCGAGCAGCACGATCCGGCCGCCATCAGTGACTCTGAGATTGTGCGGCTTGATGTCGCGATGAACGATTTGGCGATCGTGCGAGTGCAAATAGACGAGTGCGTCGAGCAGTTGATCGGCCCAGGCGACGACTGCGTTGCGCGGCAGCGGACCCGGCTGTTGCGCGATAATGTCCGAGAGATCCGATCCTTCGACGTACTGCATCACGAAGAACGCGCGGTTATCTTCGGTAAAATAATCGCTGACGCGCGGCAACACCGGATGATTCAGCACGGCCATCATGCGCGCCTCCTGCTCAAACTGCCGCCAAAGTCTTTCGTCACACGTCAGCGCCTGCTTCACAGCAACGCGATGGCCCAGACGCAAATCGATCGCTTCGTAAACGGCGCCCATGCCGCCGCGGCCCAGGTGACGCACGATGCGATAACGGCTTTGCAGGATTGTGTCCGGCAGCAGGAGGGCAACGCCGATGGGGGATGGCTTTTGTGACATCGAATCTCGATCAATCCAGCGGTGAGTGTCAGAGAGAAGAAAGCGCAAGTGGGAACTGCGCACAACGCCCCAGCTACCGCGCCTCACGTGATTGATGAATCAAGATTTGAGTGAAGCTTGCCGGCCGCGCTGAATTGGCAATGAGAAAAAAGCGGCCGGTCTGGGGCAAACCAGCGGTGGCGGCGTGGCTGCCCGGCGCTGCCGCCACCATTTATCTCTCTGGCCACGCGAACAGCGCGCGGCCTTGTCGCTTCCAGAACTGAGCAAGCATCGTGCCTTTGCCGGATCGCGAAATTATCAATCGATTGCTGACGAGGAGATTGCGCAGCGAGAGCGGCTGCGGCTTTTCACCGCGGTAAAACAGACCGCTATGCGGCAGCCTTTGAGTTATTGCCGGAGTCGAATTTGCTGCGCCGGTCGAATTCGATATTGTGCCGCTTGATCATCCGGTCGAGCGTCTTGCGATCGACACCCAACACGCGCGCGGCGGCTTGTTTATTGCCGCCGGTGTGAGCCAGCACGCGCGCCACATAGCGGCCTTCGATCCCTGATAGTGGCAGCCATTCTTCCTTCACAGGTTGGCCCTCATGCTCGACAAGTCGCGGCACATCGGATGGTTCAGGTAAGTTTCGCACGCGTTCCGGCAAGTCCTTTGCACGAATGATGCCATCACAGATTGCCGCCGCGTGCACCACCGCATTTTCGAGTTCGCGAATGTTTCCGGGCCAGTCGTAACGCTGCAGCAGGTCCAATGCTTCCGCGGCGAATCGCACCGGCGGATTCAGCGAAAAGACCCGTTCGGCAAAGCTCTGCGCCAGCGGTGGAATGTCTTCGCGACGGTCGCGCAGAGGCGGCAGCTCGATCGCCACGGCATTTAGTCGATAGAAAAGATCGTTGCGAAATCGGCCGGCTTCAACTTCTTCTTCGACGTCGCGATTGCTGGCGGCGATGACGCGCACATTAACCTTCACCGTTTGATTCGATCCAACGCGACGAATCTCTCCCTGTTGCAGGACGCGCAGCAGTTTCACCTGAAACGCGGGTGCAGTTTCGGTAATCTCGTCGAGGAAGACCGTTCCGCCGTCGGCTTCTTCCCACAAACCGCGCCGATCGCGATCGGCCCCGGTGAATGAACCTCTCACGTGCCCGAACAATTCCGACTCGATCAGCTCAGCCGGAATAGCACCGCAGTTCACCGCCACAAAAGTCTTGTCGGCGCGGTTGCTGCGGCGATGGAGCGTCGAGGCCACCAGTTCCTTCCCAGTGCCCGATTCGCCCGTCAGCAACACCGGCAAGTTGGTGTTCGCCACGCGCCCAACCTGCTTCATAACTTCAATGAAGGCGTGACTGCGCCCGACGAGATCGATATCCGAGTGATAAGTGTTCGCCCGCTGACCGGCCGACAAACGCGGCGGCTTACTCGTAATTTGCTCTCGCAAGGCCGCCGACAACGATTGCAACTCTTCCGCGCCGAAAGGCTTCAGCAAATAGTCGTAAGCGCCGAAGGCCGTCGCATCCAACGCACCTGCGGCGTTGCCGTGCCCGGTCATCAAAACTACTTTTGCTTCCGGCTGTTCTTCTTTGAACTTGCGCAGAACTGCGAAACCATCGGCGTCGCCCAACATCACGTCCGAGAGAACGATCGCCCATTTTTCACGATCGAGCAGTTCAAAGGCTTCGGCGGCTGAGGCGGCCCGGCTGACATTCCACCCGTCGTTCTCAAGGACGGCGCAGACAAAATCGCGCACTGATTGCTCATCATCGATCACCAGGGCTGGTAAGGTTCTTTCCATAACTCGTGTCACGTCCCGACTTATTTACTCGTTAACTGCTTTCTTGTCAGCCGACTCACGCCGCAGGGTATTGGACAAGACGTGCAGTTTTCTCTTTGGGTTTGCGCCCAGGATCGCTGCAAAAGCTTTCGCCGATACGGGTTTGCCAAACAGATAGCCCTGGCCCTCGTCACATCTCAACAGCCGCAGGAAAGCCAGTTGCTCATCGGTTTCGACTCCTTCGGCAATAACCTTCAATCGCAGATTGTGCGCCAGCGTGACTATGGCCATCACCAGGGCCGCGTCGTCGGGGTCGCTGGTCGCGCCTTTGACAAAGGTCTGATCCAATTTCAGGTTGTCGATCGGCAACGTTTTCAAATAGCTCAGAGACGAATAGCCGGTGCCAAAGTCATCGATCGATACCCGCACGCCGAGCCGCCGGATATCGGTGAGGACGGCGGCCGTCTTTTGCGCATTCTCCATAAGGGACGTCTCCGTCAATTCCAAATCCAGGCACGTCGGATCGAGGCCCGTATCGCGCAACACCTCCATGATTCGATCGACCAAACCGACTTGCTGAAAATGGCGCGCGGAAAGATTGACCGCGATTCTGAGCCGCCCAAATCCGTCGTCTTGCCATTGGCGTGTCTGCCGGCAAGCCTCGCGAATCACAAAGTCTCCGATGTCCACGATCAGTCCCGTGTCTTCCGCCAACCCGATGAATTTCGCGGGCGGCAGAATTCCGAATTCGGGATGTCGCCAGCGCGCCAGCGCCTCAGCACCCAGGACTTCGCCGGTGGTCAGATTAACGACGGGCTGATAGTACGGAACGAATTCGTGATTCTCGATCGCGCGGCGGAGGCTGGTCTCCAGCGCCAATCGTTTCACGGCCTGCGCATTCATGTCCGCAGCGTAAAACTGATAGTTGTTGCCGCCTTGCTGCTTGGCGCGATATAACGCAGCGCCGGCATTGCGCAGGAGGATCGTGGTCGCGTCGCCGTTTTCCGGAAAAGTCGCGATCCCGATGCTGGCCGTCATGTAAATATCCTGATTGCTGACCTGAAACGGTTGGGCCATCGCCTGATTCACCACGACGCACACGTCCGTGATTTCGTCTGGGTCGTCGATTTGGGTCAACAGCAGAGCAAATTCATCTCCCTCAAAGTGCGCCAGTGTGTCGCCTTCGCGCACACAGGTTGCTAATCGTCGGGCTACTTCGCGCAGGACCAGATCGCCGGCTTCATGACTCAAACTCTCCGCGATTTTCTTGAACCGGTCGAGCGAGACGAGCATTACTCCAACTTGATGTCGATCGCGCTGAGCAATGCCCAGCGCTTGAGTGCAGCGGTCCGCAAACAAATTTCGATTGGGCAGATCGGTGAGCCGATCGTAGTAAGCCAGGTGTTCGATCTCGGCCGCCCGTTCTTTGACTAGCTCCTCGAGATGATTTTCGTAACGCCGCTTACCAACCAGTAGCTGGTGATGGCGCAATGCGCGATTGACTGCCGCCTGGACTTGCCGCAGGTCGATGGGCTTGGTGATGTAGTCGAACGCGCCCACGCGCATCGCTTCGATCGCTGATTCGATTCCCTGTTCACCGCTGATCATGACAACCACGGTATCGGGCGATCGTTCCAGAATTCGCGGCACCAGCTCGAGCCCGCTGATGCCCGGCATGTTGATGTCGCTGAGCACGAGATCGAAAACGCGCGTCTGCAAAACCGCCCATGCCTCTTCGGCTGAAGCCGCCAGCACGCACTCGTGATCAGACAGCAACTCGCCGAGCAACTGGCGAATCTGTTGCACGTCATCGATGATCAGAATCGTAGCTTTGGTCTGAGGCATCTGTTTCCTCTGGTCCCCTGGTCGAATCGAAACTGCCGCGAAACCCCAGCGTGTTTCTGGAGCGCAGCGAAGGCTTGAACTGTTTTGGGCGAGCAATGAACCGCAGCCGGAAGAGTTATCGAAGCTGCAGAGGGGCGAACCGTGGCTATTGTAACATGGTGATGTTCCTCTCCGGATCGAAGTTTTTCCCCCAATCCCGTCTCATGTCAGGCATTCATCACGTCGGCAATTTTTCTAACGAGTTCAACCGGCGTGAATGGCTTTTCCAGAAAAGCCATTTCCTGGCCACCGATGCCGGCTCGGACCACTGCGTCATCGGTGTAACCCGAAATAAACAGCACGCGGGCGTCCGGAGCTATCTTCTTCGTATGCTCGGCCAATTCGCGCCCACCCATCGAAGGCATGACCACATCGGTAATCAGCAGATGCAGTTGATTCCCGCACTCCTTGACCACGGCCAAAGCTTCACTTCCATCGCCGCATTCAATTACTGAATAGCCTGCTTCTTTTAGTGTTTCCAAAATTAAGTGGCGCACCTCCACGTTGTCTTCCACAACCAGAATAGTTCCGGTGCCGCCCGCGGGAATGATTTCCTTTGCGGCGGGCGCTTCAACCGCGGCCTCTTCAAACACGCGCGGCAAATAAACTTTGAAGGTCGTGCCCATTCCGACTTCGCTGTACA
>JAJPKD010000258.1 GCA_021323895.1 Acidobacteriota bacterium
ACGCGTCGTCGATGGAAATCGAACTCGACGACTCTGTTTCGCTCTCGGACGAGGCGCAACGCCGCTTCGACCTCTACCGGCGTTCAAAGCGAGCAACTGGTCAAATCACTTCGCGCATTGAAGAAACTAAGAAACAGCTTGCCGCGCTGAAAGCAAAAGAGCTGACGCTGGAAGTCGATCTCGCCAACCTACCTTCGCCAAAATCAGCGCGCTCTTCAAATCTGGTGAGTTCTTCGACAGCCGCACCTCGACGAATTGAGAAATCAAAACAAAAGATTCCCGGCACTCGTCGTTACGTTTCGTCTGACGGGTTTGAAATCCTAGTCGGCCGTGCGTCGAAAGACAACGATTATCTGACGATGAAAGTTGCGAAGCCCAATGACCTATGGCTTCACGCAGCCGACTACGGCGGCTCGCATGTCGTCGTGCGGAATCCCACGCAAAAGGAAGTCCCTCAACGCACGTTGATCGAAGCGGCCCAGCTTGCCGCCTATTTTTCCCAGGCGAAGAAAGATCCGAAAGTTGACGTGCATTACACCGAGCGCAAGTTCGTGACCAAGCCGAAAGGTGCGAAGCCCGGCCTCGTCCGGGTGCAACGCTCAAAGAACATCACGGTCGCACCGAAAGAAACCGGCACGCGGGAATAGGTCACAAACTGAAGGCTGCCGAACGGCGATCATGCAGGCTGTATTGCGCGCTTCTTTCTAAGTATCGCTGCGGAAATCAGCGTGATGATGAGGCCGACTGGGAATGGCTCAATAAAAGTCATTAACGCATTGAAAAATGGGTTGCTGTAGAGCTGTTTGAATTGCTGCATCTCCTGCGTCTTCTTTTGGATCGCTTCGGCCGTGGCGCCAGACGCGCGCGCTTGATCGATCACATGGGCGGCGTACTTATCCATGAAATCTGGCATGAAGTTGAAATAGAGAATCTCCCACGCGATCACGTAACACACTGACGAGATTACGGCGATCAGAATTCCGACGGCGAACGCGCGACCGAAACTGATAGCGCCGCCGCCGATGTTCTCGCGATACGAGCGGATGCCGAAGAACACCAGGACAAACGCCAGCACCATCGACGTGTAGCCAACTACGAAGCCCCATTTATCGAAGACGATTTTGTCGTGGAAAGGGAGAGTCCCGAACATGAACAGCGCCATCAATGCGCCGGAGATCAAACCGAAGGTGATAACGATCTTTTTCATTTGGTGAACCTTTCGAGGTTGTGTTTGGTAAAGCGCCGCGAGATTAGCCGCGAACGAGCGAACTTGTCGTCATACTTTCGGGTGATTTTCATGGTTTCGGTTGCGAATCGTGCGTTCGGATGATGGAAATCGGCCGCGGATTTTCGCCGATAGACGCAGATCAGAAACTATTCATATTAGTCCTATCCGCGGAAATCCGCGTTCATCTGCGCCTAATTCTTTTCCTCAATGAATCAACTGCATCTCTTTCGCGATCTGAACTGCCTGCGTCCGCCGCTTCGCGCTTAGCTTGTCGAACAGACGGCTTGAATGCGTCTTGACGGTGTTTTCACTGACGAAGAGTTTTTCAGCGATTTCGCGATTGCTCAGGCCGCCGGCGATCAGTTGAAGGATCTCAAGCTCGCGCGCCGTGATTCCGAGCTGCTCAAGTTTTGCCTGATTCAGGACAAAGGGTTCGCTCGCGGGCACGCGAATTTCGACTGGAACTTCAATCGGAACCTCTTTCACGACAACCCTGTTCTTCGTGAGCCTTAGCCCAAGCCAAATCCCAACCGAAACGAAAAAGAGCGCAATCAACCCGCCGTAAATTTCGATCGAACGTTCAATGACGAGGAAGCGATATTCGATCACTTTCAGCAGCACGATAAGTAATCCGCCACAGATGCCGTAGATGAAGAGATGCTTCTTCATGACCACTATATTATTGGCCGCAGACTACCACCGAGAAAACTCCGAGGTTGTTATCCCCCAAAGAGAACGCAGGGCGCCGCTACGACCTCGTGACGCTCCGCGGTTCGACAGATTACTCAGATTGCTCAGAATCGCAACAAATTTATTTGATTGTAATGAAAGACTCCAGCGGCAAATCGATGCGGAACGTAGTCCCTTTGCCTTTCTCGCTCTCGACCGAAATTGTGCCGCCGTGAAGATCGATTATCTGCCGCACAATTGAGAGACCCAAACCGGTTCCTCGTTTCTTCGTGGTGAAGAAAGGTTCGAAGAGGCGGGCCTGCGTTTTCGCATCCATGCCGCTGCCGTGGTCGGCAATCGTGATCACCGCATGAGCGCCGTTTATCGATGTCGCTTCATCGAATTTCCGAGGGCCAGCGTTCGGGGTAACGAACTCAGTCGTGATCGCGACTTGAGACTTCGCCTCGCTCGCGTCGATCGCGTTGGCCAGGAGGTTCACAAAAACTTCACGCAGTTGCTCGCCGTCCCAGAAGCCACGGATATCAGGCGAAGTGAGATGCGTCTCGACTGTCGTCTCTTTGTCGCGAATCCGGTCGGCGACCAGATCGATGCTCGATTCGATCACTTCGTTGAGGTCAACTTCGGATCGTTCTAGTTGTCGTGGCCGCGAGAACTGGGTTACATCGACTACCAATTTGTTAAGATGTTGAATGCCCCGTTCGACCAGCGTGATCGTCTTGTCGGCGTCTTCGCTCTCGGTGTACTGCCGCAGCATTTCCACGCCAAGCCGAATGCTGCCGAGCGGATTCTTGATCTCGTGCGCGAGCTGGGCCGCGGCCGAACCTACCGCAGCGAGCGACTCGGTGCGACGCATGGCGGCTTCGGCTTTGGTCGCTTCAGTCACATCGACGAGCGTGAGAATTTGTCCGTGTTCGCCATCAATTTCCAAAGGCGACGAATAAATGTCGTAGGTACCCGTGACGTCCTCTTCTTCCAAATTCCAACGTCCGCGATAAGTCGCCGTCGCAACCCGCGACGCCGTCGCCGCTTCCAACAATTTCACCGCCTGCGCCGAGCCAACCCGATCGTGAATCGACGACCCGATAGCAGCTTGCGGGAAAATTTTGAAGAACGCTGCGTTCGCACTGCGAATCCGATCGTGCCGATCAATGGCGGCGAGGGCGCTGACCATTCCTTCCAGCATTTGATTGCTGAATTCACGCTCGCGCCGGGCCGCCTCGGTGCTTTGCTTGGTTTGGCGAAAACGTCGCTGGACTTCCCAGATAGTTCCGGCGGCTACGACTAATCCAATCAGCACCGCGAAAATATTCCATAGTCGAATCGATCGCGTGGCCTCGAGTTGCATCGCTTCAGCGCGACGAAAAATCAAGTTCTCTTCAGCGCCGGATTCTTTGATCAAATCAGTTAGATCGCTATCGACGTCGCGAAAACTAGTGAAGCCTTCCTGCGAATATCGCGTGTGATCACGCGTGATTTCGAGATAGGTGGTGACATCGCCGCGGAACTTGTGCCACTTGGGCAAATCCGAAAGCGGCGGCTTGTCCAGCAAAGGCAGCAAATCGTTCACGCGATTGCGCGCCGTGTCGAGACGCAAATCAAACGGCGGGCGCAGTTCGTGACGCGCGTTTGCTTCCATGCGGCTGCGGGCCTCGTTGTCAACACGCGACAAAGCTTCGCGAAATTGCAAAAGTAAAGATGCGCGCGCGGCGTACTATTGTTCGAGACTGAGGGCGCTGCGGCTGGTGTCTTCAATACGCCGGACGCTCAGGTTGCCAAGCAAAATAATTACGAGCAGCAGGACCGCAAATCCTACGATAAGCGGCACGAGCGCCAAATCGAATCGCGACTCTCGCTTGCCGCGCGACGGTTCAGTCGCACCGACGCGACGATAGACGACTTTGCCTTCCGAAGGATCGTTCGTTGCCATTAATCGAACAGCATTGCAAATTGAAAATTAGAAATTGAAAATTTCAAACTTAGTTTCTTGGGCCGTGGTTTCTGCTTTCTGCCTACTGCCTACTGCTTTTTCGCGTCCATCCAATTGTCGCCGATTCCGGTTTCCGCCACGAGCGGCACATCAAGCTCGACCGCGTTTTCCATTTCGCGCTTTAGAGTTGCGGCGACTTTTTCAGCTTCGCCTGCCGCACACTCAACGAGTAGCTCATCGTGAATTTGCATGAGCATCCGCGCCTGCAACCCTTCGCGGCGAAAAGCATGATCGGCGTGCAGCATGGCAATCTTCACGATGTCGCTCGCGGTTCCCTGGATCGGCATGTTGATGGCTTCGCGCTCGGCCGCTTTGCGAATGTTGGCATTGCGATCGTGAATCCCTTGCAGCGGACGAATACGGCCGTACAGCGAGCGCACGTAACCATGTTCGCGCGCCTGCACGG
>JAJPKD010000288.1 GCA_021323895.1 Acidobacteriota bacterium
GTGATCGGATCGCAGATGCAGCTCGCCGCGATCAACTGGCACATCTATCTCCTCACCGGCTCGCCGTTGGCTCTGGGCTTGGTTGGCGCGTGCCGCGCCGTGCCAATCATTCTGTGTTCGCTGATGGGTGGAGTTGTCGCCGATGTAGTCGATCGCCGGCGCGTGATGATGACCACGCAGACGATCATGCTCGTGTGCAGCGGAATTCTCGCGCTCGTGACTTTCTCGGGATTACAACGCGCCTGGCCGATCTTTCTTTTGACGGCGATTGCCTCGGCCGCATGGGCCTTTGACACACCGTCACGGCAAGCATTGATGCCGATGCTTGTCCCGCTCAAAGATTTTCCGAATGCAGTGAGCTTGAGCATGCTCGTGTTTCAGATTGGATTGATCACCGGGCCGCCGCTGGCGGGATTCTTGTTGGCGAGCCATGGCCCCGCCTTAGTCTATGCCTGTAACGCCGCGTCGTTCATTGCGGTGATTGTCGGATTGGCGTTGATGCGAGCGAGCGGCAAGCCCGAACGATCAGAAAGCGAAACCCCCGGCATTAGCTTGCACGCACTCCTCGAGGGTCTGCGCTTCGTCTGGCGCACACCGATTATCGTGCAGACCATGACGCTGGATTTCATCGCGACCTTCTTCGCGTCGGCGAATCAGTTGTTGCCGATCTTTGCGAAAGACATCCTGGCGGTCGGCGCTCGCGGTTACGGATTTCTCGCGGCCGCGCCCGCTGCCGGGGCCATCGTCGCGGGACTCGTCATGGCGCGGCGAGGCGCGATCAAGAAGCAGGGCCTGACCGTGATCGTTTCCGTCGCGCTTTACGGCGCGGCCACCGTGGCGTTTGGCGTTTCGCGCGTTTTCTGGTTTTCGCTGCTGATGCTGGCGGCCACCGGCGCGGCCGATACGGTGAGTACGATCCTGCGCCAAACCATTCGCCAACTGGTCACGCCGAATAACATGCGCGGCCGCATGACTTCCGTCAATATGATCTTTTTCATGGGCGGCCCGCAGTTAGGAGAAGTCGAAGCCGGCACGGTCGCGGCGTTGATCGGTGCGCCGCTTTCAGTCGTCACCGGCGGTGCTGCTTGCGTCATCGCGGCTCTGCTTACTCTTATCAAGGCGAGGAGTTTGCTACGTTACGAACCGTGAGCAGAAGGCGGAAGGCAGAAGGCAGAAAGCAGAAAGCAGTAGGCAGCGGAGACTCATTACTCCAGCCTCCAGCCTCCGGCCTCTAGCCTCCAGACTCTCTGATGTGGACTGAACTCGAAACCTCAACCTATCAGGAGCATGTAATCAAGCACGTGCTGGGCGCGACGGTGCTGGGTTGGGTGATCCTCGGCGATGCGGTTCACTTTCTTTTAGACATCGGTCTGCTGTGGACGGTCTATGTCAATGCAGAGATGAATCTGATGGCCCAAGCCGTGGCCATTCAGGATCTTGAAGGTGATGACGCGACTCGTGATGATGTCAGTGCCATGACATCGGATGCTGATTTGTTGAATAGCAGAGGCCGCAAAGCAACCGGCTTGAGCCGCTTCATCGCTTCACCGGTTGAATGCTTGATCAAGTCCGTCGCATTATTCGCCGCTGACTCTGAATATCGAATCCTGATCGTAGGCGAGACAGCAAGCCTCGAAATTCAAACATCCTCCGAACCGCCCCATTTTTCGATAAATGTTGTTGGCGGATAGCGCGCGGCATGATAAAAGGCGCGAGACTCGCGTGCGCCGCTCATGACCTGGTCACAAGTTTACAATCCCCTCAATCAAGTGGTTCTCTCAACCCTCGTCGCCGCGCTGCCGATCGTGGTGCTGCTCGGCGGTCTCGCGATTTTTCGTCTGCGAGCGCACTACGCGGCACTGCTGGGTCTGCTCATGTCTATTGTCGTGGCCACGATTATTTTCCACATGCCGCTCTCGATGATCTCCGCGAGTGCGGTTTACGGCGCGGCGTACGGTCTGTTTCCGATCGGATGGATCGTGCTCAACGTGATCTTTCTCTATCAGTTAACTAACGAGTGCGGTCTGTTTGCGCGATTGCGTCACAGCATCACCGGCCTCACTGAAGATCGCAGGTTGCAGTTGTTGTTGGTCGCGTTCAGCTTTGGCGCGTTCATCGAAGGCGCCTGCGGCTTCGGAACACCCGTGGCCGTCACCGGCGCGATTTTGATTGGCTTGGGATTTTCGCCTCTGTCCGCTTCCGGTCTTTCGCTGATCGCGAACACCGCGCCTGTGGCGTTCGGAGCGCTGGGCGCGCCGCTGATCGGATTGCAGGGCGTCACCGGATTAGAGTTGAAGAAACTCAGCGCGATGGTTGGCCGGCAGCTCCCGTTCTTTTCGTTGCTGGTCCCGTTCTGGTTGATCTGGGCGTTCGCCGGATTCCGTGGGATGCTGGAAATCTGGCCCGCAATTCTAGTCGCGGGCGCTTGCTTTGCGATTCCGCAATTCATCGTCTCAAATTTCCACGGGCCATGGGTGGTTGATGTCGTGGCGTCGATCGTTTCCATCGCGGCGCTGGCGGTGTTTCTGAAGTTGTGGCAACCGAAACGAATCTGGAGAGAGTCAGAAGCCCGACCGACAGGGAGGGCAACTTCCGGGGAAGACGTCAAAGAATCAGAGCAGCTCTCAGCCAAACCGGCCCTCCCTTACGGTCGGGCTTCTGACACGCTCCGTCCCTGGCTGCCCTGGATCATCCTCAGCGTCGTAGTTTTCATTTGGGGCTTGCCGCAGACGAAAACTTTTCTCGATGGCATCGCAGCGCCGAAGATTGCAGTCTATCGTCTGGACAAACTTGTCTCACGCGTTCCTCCGGTTGTGCCCAAGCCCACGCCTGAGAGCGCTGTCTTCAGCTTTAATTTTCTGTCCGCGGCCGGCACTGGAATTCTGCTCGCGTCGATCATCGCCGGTTTCGTCATGGGATTTTCGCCGCGCGCCCTGCTGCGCGTTTATTGGAAGACCGTGAAACTCGTCAGTCCATCGTTGCTGACGATTGCCGTGATGATGGCGATTGGATTTTCGACGCGTTATTCGGGGATGGATGCAACGCTCGGCCTCGCGTTCGCGAAAACCGGTTGGCTGTATCCATTCTTTGGCACGATGTTGGGATGGTTGGGGGTGGCGCTGACTGGATCAGACACGTCGTCGAACGTTCTGTTCGGAAGTCTGCAAAAGATCACCGCGACTCAACTGGGACTCAGTCCGATTCTGATGGGCGCAGCGAACAGTTCCGGCGGCGTGATGGGCAAGATGATCGACGCGCAATCGATCGTGGTAGCCAGCACCGCGACGCGTTGGCATGGGCACGAAGGAGACATTTTGCGTTTCGTGTTTCTTCACAGCCTGGCACTCGCGGCATTGGTGGGAATCCTTGTGATGCTTCAGGCGTACGTCGTGCCCATCTTGATAGTGCGTTGAGTCAGGAAAAGATTTTTATGATCACCTGTTTGATACGTTACACGATTGATGAAAACAAAGTCGCCGATTTTGAGCAATACGCACGCGTGTGGATGAACTTGATTGAAAAATATGGAGGCACGCATCACGGTTACTTTCTGCCGCACGACGCGCCGCCGCCGGCAGCATTCAGCTTTGCCGACATTGGGGCAGACGGACCGCCGCTATCGCCATTGCGCTCTTCAGTTTTCCCGATGTTGCAGCTTACGAGAAATACCGGCGTGAGGTGGCGAAAGACAATGAATGCGCCGCCGAGACTCGGCACTACAACGAAACGAAATGCTTTACCAGCTACGAGCGAACCTTCCTGAAACCCGTCGCGAGAGACTAGATTCAGCTCGATCGACTAGCCAAAACTTTTATCATCCGCTGACGGCCCATAGATCGCGGGCACTTTCGCGCCCATCAAGCGCAGATATACAGTCATCTGGCCGCGATGATGCGCGAGATGCAGCAGCGAATCCTGAATCATTTCGTAACGTGGCGCTTCCATTACAACGTTGCCACCGGCTTTCAATTGCCAGTTTGTCTTCAGGTGATCATCGCTCGTTTTGTTGAAGGCATCGCGTGCTCCCGCGGCAGCCTTCTCGAGCGCCTCGATGTACTCCGCGCTTTTGTTAAGCGGCTTCATCTGAAACTTGCCACCGTCTTTTGGCGCGACGTCGAGTTCAGGCTGAGTAATCTGCATCGTGATCCACATCGGGATCGTCGCGACCATGTTGGCTAGATAACCGAACGCCATCGACTTTTCGTGCGGCTTCCAATCGGATTTGTTTTCCGGAACTTGTTCGAGCGCGGCCCGCGAGCGCTCCACTTCACGATTCAATTCGGCGAGTAAGTAATCTCGAATGTTCATCAGCACCTCTTCATCGGTAGTCGTTTTGGTAGGGGCTAGAGTTGTGAACCGGCAGCGTTGTTCTGGAATTGGGCCCGATCTTCTTATTGATTGTTCGTCTCGCGAAGGCCCACGGCTTGGTTGTCACTAATCGATAGATTCCGATCAACGGTTCGAACGTAGCATCGCGAAGATTCCCCACGGATTTTTCTTCTCCCAGTCCGGTAGCCGGATATTCTTCTCTCTCCGGGTGGTAATACGTACCAAAGAGGATATCTATGAAGGGAAAGAACGTCGCAAAATTCTTGTCGTGATGCTTTTCGTTGATTGAATGATGAATGCGGTGCCATTGTGGGCCGGCGATGATCGGAGTGAGAGGCCCCAGGTGCAAACGCAGGTTAGCGTGATTAACGAATCCCCAAACTCTGAACATCACGAAAGACGCAACCACAGGCGGCGATAGCGTGCCGAAGATCAGGACAACAGGCGCATAGAGCAAAAGCACCAACAGGTGATGCGACAGGTGATGGCGTGCTTGTGCGGTCGAGTTCAGCGCGATTTCGCTGTGATGAAATTTATGCGTCTCCCACAAGATGGGCCACGCGTGCTGCCAGCGATGCACCCAGTACTGCCAAAAATCCCACGTGAACGCGAAAAGCAACGCGAACAACAGTTGCCCGGTGAAACTTCGGGGAGCGCTGAGCACTCTCGGCAGAAATCCGCCTGTCGTAATCTGCAGAAGTCGCGAATACACAGGACCAATCACTGAGTTCAGCGCCAGCATCGGCACCAGTATTACCGGATAGTACGCAAGGTTGAAGAATCGCTTTCGCAGCGGCTGTCGTTGCTCTGCCGGCGCCAAGGCTTCGAGCCCAAAAAAGAAGACACTCAACAGCGCAACCGTTCCCATCAAGTCCAGATAAGACGAGAAATAGTAAGCAAGCGTCGTCATATTTTGTGAGACAACCTGAGATGACTTCTAAGTCGGTAAGGGGTAATTAGTCAAGTTGCATCGAGGAGAGCCAAATCATCAAGCTGGAGGCGTGACATAATAGAGGCCCTCGGCTATCTCATCTCGCGCCTTCAGCCGGAATTGCGGGTTGAGTAAAGGGTCTCATTGGATGAATGTGTCAAACGAGCCGCGGAGCGGCGGCAGAGTTTAGCCCGGGGCGTAAAGCCCGGGGATCGAGTTCCTAAAAGGCATTTGAGCCCGCTTCGCGGGCTCGCGAATTTTGTGACACGAGCATCTCGGCTGGGTGCAAAACCTCATGCTGCTGCCTGCTCCGCAGGCTCACGGCTCGGAATTGTCTTGCGCGAGAGTACTTGGAGGCTGCTAATGCGGATTCGGGAATCCTCTGTTTTTGGTCGCCCGGCGCCTCGCCGCTCGGCGAGGCCAAAAGAGCAAAAAATCGCAGGCACAGACAAAACAATTTGGGTGCTGGGTTTAGACTCACATTCTTTTGCTGCGGTCGGATCGCTCATCAGACACAAACCAAACCTGACATCTCACCTCTCATCCCCTATAATCATTTGGCTTCACGATTGGGGGCGACAGGCTTCGACAGGGGCCGTAACGTCCGTCGCGATGCATGCCGGGCCTTCTCTCTGTGGGGACCGTTATCAAATTGCAGGGAAAATCAATTGCCAACTCTAACGAGTTAGCTCTCGCGGCCTAA
>JAJPKD010000092.1 GCA_021323895.1 Acidobacteriota bacterium
AATGCCGAACCCAGTTCAATCTTGATCGCTTCCGCGGTCCGTTCGCCGATCAGCAAGTTGTATTTACGTTTGATGTACTGCGTGATCGCTTCGTCCATTTCGTTGCCCGCGACGCGCACTGAACGCGAATACACAATGCCGCTCAAACTGATGACTGCGATGTCCGTCGTACCGCCGCCGATATCAACGACCATGTTGCCGTGAGGTTCGGTAATCGGCAGGCCGGCGCCGATGGCCGCGGCCATCGCTTCTTCGACCAGATAAACTTCCGATGCCTTCGCGCGATACGCCGAGTCTTCGACCGCGCGGCGCTCGACTTGAGTAATCTCCGAAGGAATTCCGATTACGACTCGGGGGCTGACCCAGGTCTTGCCGTTGTGCGCCTTGCGAATAAAGTGCTGAAGCATTTTTTCAGTCACTTCGAAGTTCGCGATCACGCCGTCCTTCATGGGGCGTATCGCGACGATGTTGCCCGGCGTGCGGCCCAACATCTCTTTCGCATCGCGGCCAACCGCTTCCACCGCATTGGTAACTTTATTAATTGCGACGATCGAGGGCTCCGAAACAACGATGCCACGGCCCTTCGCGTACACGAGCGTGTTGGCGGTGCCGAGATCGATTGCAAGGTCGCTGGAGAATAAACTAAAGATCGATTTGAGAGCCATCTGAACTAGATTTCCCTAACTGAAAATTGAATTTTGCGGAAGGGTGAGCGGTTAATCCGAGTGCAGGCTAGAAGGCGCGAAGGGCGCGAGCGGCCTGGCAAATTAGTAAAACAACTCACCGAAGCAGAAACCTAACGAACAAAGATACAACGATTCGCCTAGTAACGCTATTAAGAAATGCGGCCGCGCGAGGAAAATTCTTCCAACGAGACCGACACGCTACTTTTCATCTCAACGCCAACGGTTGAGATGCGTCATCCAGAGCCGTCGAGGCTCAACTTGTACTGACCGGAATTTCCCTGCGTATCCAATATCTGAATCGTAACTTCGCGACTGTTGGGCGGCGCGCTGATCTGAATTTGGAAGGCGCCGTTGCCCGCTGCGGTCCCTTCGCGTCCGGCAACTCTGACGTTCGAACCGGGGTTCGTGGTTCCCCGGATGATGTAAACATCGCCGCCAAGATGCACGGCCGTTAGATTAGAAACTCGGACCGTCGAAGAGTTTGCGCCAGACGCCGCAATGATGAACTTGAGAGGCTCGCTCCAATCGCTCGTTTGACCCGAAGCAGCCGTTGCTCTCACGCGCCAAAAGTAAGCGCCCGGTCGCAGGTCGGTGGCGTCAAATTGCATCACCGACAGCTGATCGCGCTCCATTACTTTTCCTTCGGGCACGAAGAAAGGCGACGTCGCAACTTCGATGCGATAATAAGCAGGCAATCCGGATTGCGGCTTCTGCCAACGCAGTGTCACCGTCGCCGATCCATTTGTCGCGGTGAATTTCTCCATGTCACGCGGCTGAAGCGGTTGCGGAACATCCAGCAGTCGCTGAGGTTTTGAAATTGTTCCCGATTGGTTCACCGAAACATACTCGCCACCCTTCAACACGAGTTGCTCGCCGAGTCGATTCGCGCTTTGCACGGCGCCGCTGTTGACACGAATCTCTTCAGTGCCTTCCGGGTTGACTCCGAAGCTCGCGTTGGTCTCGCCGTTAATTCGGTTTTGTGTCTTCGGCGTCTCGATCACGTTCTTGTTGTCTTCGCTTTGCTGAGGCGTCCGCACGAGCATTTGTCCGCTGTCAACAACGACGTGAACGTTAGATCGCTTACCGTTGTCGGCGCTCTCGTTGTCGCGGATTATGATCGTACTATTCGGACGGACTACAACCGTCGAACCATCTGCCATCGTGATGCGCGCGCGGCCGTCGGCCTGCGTCTGCACCGTATCGCCGGGATAAAGTTGGATGTCGCTATTGGCGATCAGGACTTGTCGGGTGGTGGCGCGCATCACGCGCACGTCGCCTTCGAATGACATGAAACGCGCTCCGGGGACGTTCTCAGATCTGTCGGCGACATTCTTGAACGGATTCCCGTATTTCCAGACATAGATCGCGCCGCCACCCGCAACGATGGCGAGCGCCAGCAACAACGCGCCGATATACACCGCGCGCTTCTGGATAACCCACCAGTCGATGTCGAAGTGATTAACTTTTGTGGCCATTTCCCGAGAAGGTGAAGCGGGGCAGGTCGAGAGGCCAAAGCGGCCAAACACAGATTAACACACGCGGAGAACCGCTTCAATACTCGATTTTTGTTGAGCTTTCCACGATTGAAGCGGTCGCATTAGCGAACATAAATTGGATTCGAGATGATCCAGGGCTTTCCCGTAGCGGGTGAGGGCAGCCCGTCCAGATACACCTCAACGCGATATGCACCGACGCCGTCCGGCGAGAATTCCATCGAGGTGCCTGACTTTTGATCGACGGCTATGCCGTTCTGGAGAAGGACTGCGCGGCCCGGCAGCGGGGTCAACACAGCGAACCGCGGTTGAGAACTGAACGCCACGTCGTCTCCCGTCGTTCGATCTGACTGCTTCACGCCGAAGTAAAAACCACTAGCATCGCCAAACAGATCGAACGAGACGTAACAGTGGCCCAGCGATAGTGCTTCGATGAGCGATTCGCGCGTGAGCGGCTTGCCTTGTTTGATCAGCACATGAGTTCGCACGGTGCGAAAGCTGCGCTCGTAAGGATCGAGTTTGATTCCGATCAGTTGATTGCCGGAGGAATCATTCAAGCTAACCCCGACGTTCGAATGCGCATCGTTGCCGGCGATCGCGACCAGTTTGCGATTGCTGCCGGCGATTGTCTGATCCCAGCGCGTGATGTTTTCCGTCGGTCTGGCAAAGAAGTTCCCGAACATCAGATCGGGATAAGCACCATACGACCAGAGCCCATCAAAGAACGTGACAACCCGATTGATTGAGCGCGCATTCGTGAACAAGTTGTAAACCTCGACGCCATCAACGTTCGTTGACTGCCAGTTGGTCGATTCGCTTGGGTACGCATCGAAAGCCAGACCGCCCGTCGCTTTCTGCTGATCGATGATCTGCTGCGTCGATTGCGTGTTCATGGTGGCTGCGTTCGACGATCCGGGAATCAGCAACAGCCGATCGCCGTTTGCGGTGGCGACTTCGTTCCCGTTGATGAAGAGAACGCCGGCATGTGAACCGTTCAGCGTCATCGCGGATGTGTCGAATTCCGCCTGCGGATGCTCAGTCATAATTACAAAGTCGAGCTGGTTTGCTTTTGCCGCAGCGATCAATTCACTAAAGCTCCCAGTGCTGTGACCGCCCAGGAACGAGTGAACATGAATGACGCCTTTGTAATCGACGTATTCAGTCGCATCAAATTTGACGACGCGTTGCGATGCGTATTGCTGAATGGTGTTTTTGAGTCGTCGCAGTCGATAGCGGCGAAAGGCAAACGGGATTTGGGAGACGACGGCAAGGACCAGAATCGCGAGTAGGATCTTACGCTTCATGAAAAGACGGCCCGCGAGACGCGTGCGCACTTGTCTCAGTCCTCGAAATCAACCTTCGCCATCGTCTCAATTATCGGGTCGCCGAATTTCACGACACTGACATGCTCGGGATGGACGGTGTAGGCGTCGAGAACTGAACGATCTCGAAAGAGCGCGATGAGTCCCGTGTCATACGATTTCGGGGAGTGCAGAAAGTCGGAACCGACCGAGAAACTTTCGATGCCGGGCACAATATTGCTTAACGAGCGCAGCCGCGCGCGATGTTCTTCGCGGGTGGCGCTGTCTATTTCGGCGCGATATTTCCAAACAACGATGTGAGTCACCATAGCTTTATGAAGTGTGCTGCCTTAACTGTTCATTCAGAATGTCCCAAACTTGCTTTACATGGCGCTTGGTCGTGCGAATGTTGCCGATCGAGAGACGCAGCGTCAGCTTGTCGTTTAGTTTAGTGTGCGACAGAAAAGCCTTACCAGTCGCGTTCGCGCCATGCATAATAGCTTCATTCAACTCATCAAGATTTGCTTGTTTATCTGCGTGAATAGCTCTAAAGCAAACCAGAGCGAACGGAGTCGGCGCCATCAATTCCCAATCTGGTGATTCATTAACCCAGGATGCAAACATTTGCGCCAGACGGCAGTGCTCGCGAATGCGCGCCACCAACCCCTCATGACCGAAGTAACGAATAATCATCCAGAGTTTCAGCGCGCGAAAACGACGACCGAGTTGTACTCCATAATCCGATCCGCTGCGCACTTTCTCTTGTTCCGGCGTGCGCAGATACTCGGGCACCAGCGAGAACGCGCGTCGCAGCAAATCAAGGTGCCGGCAATAAAGCACCGAACAATCAAACGGCGTGAACAGCCATTTGTGCGGATTGAGCACGACCGAGTCCGCGCGTTCACAGCCGTCCAGCACGTAACGCATCTCAGGAACGATCGCGGCAGAACCTCCATAGGCAGCATCCACGTGCAGCCACATCACGTGTTGCTCACCAATCTCCACAAGCTCCCGCACCGGATCGATGCTTGACGTTGACGTCGTGCCAACCGTCGCGACTATACAGAAAGGAATAATTCCGTTGCGCTTGTCTTCGTCGATCGCTTCGGCCAGCGCTTTCGCATTCATACGAAACTGATTGTCAACCGGAATTTTTCGCAAGCTCTTCTGGCCGAGTCCGAGCGTGATGATGCCTTTGTCGATCGAAGAGTGAGCTTGATCGGACGCATAGACGCGCAGCAGCGGTAAATCCTTTCTGCCACTCATGCCTTCTTCGCGGATGCGCAACTCGACACCTTCGCGCGCGGCGGCGATGGCATGCTTGCTCGAAACCGAAGCTGTGTCGTAAATGAATCCGCTCATGCCGGCGTCAAGTCCAAGCATTTGTCGCAGCCAATCAAGCGTGACTTCTTCCAATTCAGTCGAAGCCGGCGACGTGCGCCACAACATCGATTTCACATCGAAGGCGGCGCTAAGCAATTCACCAAAAATGCCCGGCGCGGAAGTCGAAGTGGCGAAGTAAGCGAAGAAAGATGGATGACTCCAGTGCGTGAGCGCCGGAACGATCAGGCGATCGATGTCGGCGAGGATCGCTTCCATCGATTCGCCGCGCGCAGGCGGAGTCGCAGGCAGTTGGGCTTTGAGATCGCCCGGTTCGACTTGCGCGAGCACGGGCAAGTCTTCGATGTGTTGGAAGTAATCGGCAATCCAGTCGATCAGCTCGTGGCCGTGCCGGCGAAACTCTTCGGCAGGCATGTCGCCGAGATTTTGGACTTCAGTTTTCTCAATTGGCTGAGACATCGATTCAAACCCCGAGCGGTTGAAGTGGTCGCGGTTGTGTTCCTTCGAAGAACCAGCTCGCGCCAACTTTCAATCGATGATGCCATGTGGGCAAGCGCGCCGTGTACAAAGCGAAACGCGCCTGGCGGGCCAATGGACCACCGATGACTTTGCCGCCGGTCAATACGGCAGCATGCTCAGTTCCCAGGCTGACGGCCTCGCCCAATTCCGCGAAATGCTTTGATTTCAATTCACCGCCTGAGATGAATGCGCGAATGTTCTGCGCGCAGAGATGTGCCTGCTGCAAGGCGAGTTGTGCAGTGCCGGCTAAAGTCGGGACGACATCAGGATAGAAAGCGATGTCGCCCAGAGCGAAGACATTCGGATGTCCGCGCACCTGGAGAGTTGGCTCAACCAGAAGCAAACCCCGGCGATCTGTTTCGAGGTGCAGAGTTTGAATCAAAGGATTGGGCCGCACCCCGGCGACCCAGACGACGGCTGCCGTTTTCAACTCTTCGCGATCGCCATTGTGTTCGAGCGTGATGCTGTTTTGTGTCACGCGCACAACGCGAGTTTTCGTATAAGTTTCGACGCGGGTTTGTTCCAGTGCGTCCTCGACAAACTTGCGAATCTCTTCGCCCATGCCCGGCACAAGCCGATCCGCCAATTCAACGATCACCACGCGAGGCTCGCCACGCAACGCGCGTCGCTTCACCGCATCGCGCAACAGGTCAGCCATCTTTGTCGATAACTCGACGCCGCTCGCGCCGCCGCCGACCACGGCGAACGTCAACGCCGCACGCGTATCCTGGGGCGCCGCGTCGGGCTGGATTCCATCGAGCGCTTCGGTCATTCGGCGTCGCAGGTTCGCAGCATCGTCAAGCGCTCGAAACGGCAGAGCGAATTCTTCCGCGCCTTGGACTCCGGCGTAATTCGTCACCGCGCCCGGCGAGAAAACCAGCACGTCGTAATCAAGCGTCCGCCTGGCTAACTCAACCGTCTCCTCTGCGAGATTAATATTCTTGACGGTATCTCGAATGAAGGTCGCCTCATCGTTAAGCAACTCTTTGAAGTTTGGCGCGATGTGCCAGGCCTCGACTTCGCCGCTTAGGTATTCATAGAGCATTGGCTTGAAGAGAAAGTGGTCCTGGTCGCTGATGAGCGTAACTTCACCGGCACCGCTCAAATCCAGAGCGGTAAACAGTCCTCCGAAACCACCGCCAATGATCAGAATTTTCGGGCTTTTCTCAGCCATTTTTGCCACCTTTTGCAGATTGCGCGAGATGTTACCAGACAAAGCTTAAACTCGCACGGAGCAAATCTGAGGAGTTCGGGTCGGCTGGACAGCGGCGCGACCAGATGTTAACTTCTGTGCGTTATTCAACTTTTTGCGGTTTGATGCTGGCTTCACGGCGCTTACTGCAGTCGAGGAGGGCCATCCCAAGTAGTGGCATTAGCAAGAGAAGCAAAAGAAAAGATTGTTTCAGATTATCGAGCACACGAGTCAGACACAGGTTCAGCTCCCGTTCAGATCGCGCTGTTGAGTCAGCGAATCAACGAACTCCAAGAGCATTTCAAAACGCACAAGAAGGACAATCATTCGCGGCGCGGACTACTGAAGATGGTCCAACAGCGTCGTAGCCTGCTCGAATATTTGAAGAAGACGAACATCCAGCGCTACCACGAAGTCGTGGGAAGTTTAGGATTGCGTCGGTAACAATTCGAAACATTTAACGAGAGAATCTTCGAGTCTCTATCACAAGCACGCGTTATCGAAGAGCTTGAGCCGAGCCGAACGTGACGGCGATAAAGGTAATCAGGCGACGCGCGCAGCCTACAGGATTGAAGGCGGCAAGAGCTTCACGGCCAGGCTCTGCCGCCTTCTTTTTTTGGTACGCACGCCTCCGGCGGGCTTAGCACGCGAGACGCGTGCGTACCCTAAAATCGCAGTGGATGAGACGCTGCGTGCCGGCGCTTCCCGCCGGTATCGTCAAAAGGAGACGAACAATGACAGTTAAGAAATATTTGAAAGAATCAATCAGAGTCGGCGACCGCGACCTGACCGTGGAAGTCGGACGCGTCGCCAAGCAAGCAGACGGATCCTGTGTGATTCGTTATGGAGACACGATGGTCTTGTGCGCCGCGGTTGGCGCATCATCCCCGCGAGAAGGAATCGATTTCTTTCCGCTGACGGTCGAGTATCGCGAAGCGAACTATGCGGCAGGCCGCATCCCCGGAAATTATTTTCGCCGTGAAGGACGGCCCAACGAGAAGGAAGTTCTGACCAGCCGCTTGATCGATCGACCCTGCCGTCCGCTATTCACTGAAGGTTACAAGAACGAAACGCAAGTGATTGCCACGGTAGTCTCAGCGGATCCTGACAACAATCCCGATGTGGTTGCGATCACCGGCGCGTCCTGCGCGCTTTATCTCTCCGACATTCCCTTTCCGAATCCGATTGCCGGCGTTCGCATCGGCCTGATCGACGGGCG
>JAJPKD010000163.1 GCA_021323895.1 Acidobacteriota bacterium
CGACGAAAACGAGCCGCGCAACGTCGCCTCAGCGGTGAAGCACTTGAATCTCGCGCACACGGTGATCACTTCCGTAAATCGCGACGATCTGCCGGACGGCGGGGCGGCGCATTGGGCCGAAACGATTCGTCAGGTACGCGCGGCCAATCCTGAATGCAAAATCGAAGTGCTGATTCCCGACTTCAACGGCGATGAAGACGCGCTGAACACGGTGCTCGATGCGCGGCCGGACGTCCTCAATCACAACACGGAAACAATCGCGCGGCTTTATCGTCGCGTGCGTCCGGATGCGATCTACGAGCAATCGCTGAAGTTGCTGAAGCGTGCGGCGGAACGCCGTGATCGCGAGCAGTCAGAAATGCTAACCAAGAGCGGGATCATGGTCGGTCTCGGCGAAGAGTTCGACGAAGTTGTCGAACTGATGAAAGACTTGCGCGCTGCTTCATGCGACATCATGACGATCGGCCAGTACCTGCAGCCGCACGCGCGCCGCTTACCGGTTGAACGCTACGTTACTCCCGAAGAATTCGATCGCTGGCGCGACATCGGCATGTCGATGGGCTTCAAGCACGTGCAGTCCAGCCCGTTGACCCGCTCGTCATATCACGCCCGCGAACAAGCGAATAGCCCTCGCTCCAATCGATAAAATGAATCTGAAACGCACGGCGGCAGTCCTCTCGATTGCGGCTGTTGCTTTGTTTGCGTTCGATTCATGTCGACCGAAGAGGACTCGCAATCGTCTGGACGAAAACCATTTTCCGTCAATTGTGCTGTGGGCTTGGGAGCGGCCTGAGAATTTGCGCGCTCTGGACGCAAAGAAATTTGCCGTGGCTTATCTCGCGCAGACACTGACGTTGAAGGGCGATGAAGTCATTTTCAAGCCACGTCATCAGCCGCTCGAAGTTTCGCCGGACACCAAGATCATGGCCGTCACGCGCATTGAATCGCAGAAACAAACCGGCGAGCGCGTGGCATTAAGTGACGCGCAAAGACAGAAACTGATCGATTTGATTATGAAGACGACGACAGTAGGAGCGGTCTCGGCGATTCAAATCGATTTCGATGCCGCGAGTTCGGAACGGGAATTTTATCGATCGTTGTTACGGGACTTGCGCGCCAAACTTCCCGACAACGTGCCGCTGTCGATGACCGCGCTGGCCTCGTTTTGTGTAGGAGATCGCTGGCTCGATGATCTGCCCGTCGATGAAGCGGTGCCGATGATCTTTCGCATGGGCGCCGACGAGCGGGTGATCAAGAACATGCTGACCTCCGGTGACGATTTCCGCGAGCCGCTCTGTCGGCGAAGTTATGGCGTCGCCACTGACGAATTCTTCGAGATAAAGCGCGAACCTTCGCGCCGCTTGTACATCTTCAGCAATCGTCCGTGGAACGAAAGCAGCATCGCGGAATTGAAAGAAGGTTGGTTGAAATAACAGAGCTCGAAGAGTTCTACGTAAGAATCGTCAAGGCCGCATCAAGCATGCGCCTCTGCACGCCCAGCCATTGCTTGCGCAACTCGCTCGCGCGGCAATCGGTGACCACACTATTGGCCAGGTCCGGCAGCAACACGCGCTCGCGAAAATCTGTGATCAGTCGCGTGTCGGTGAAGATCGCGACGATCTCCTGATAAATCCGATAACTGAAGTAATCGAAGTTCGACGAGCCGGCCACCAGATACTGGTCGTCGATCAGCATCGCCTTCAGGTGGCTCATGCCGTTGCGATAGAGGCGCAAGTCGATCTGCGATCGCGATGACTCGAGCCGCGCGTACTTCGCAAAGTAGCTCCAGTTGTTTGCTTCCGGCGTGACGATCTTCACATCGACACCGCGCCGCGTGGCTTCGCGCAAATGTTCGTAGAACGGAAAAGTGATGTAGGGACTCTCGACGAAGATCGAATCCTGCGCGCCATCGATCAAATCGAGCACGCGTTGGAAAGCGGGACGATTCTGGCGGCCGTCCAAAGTTAATAATTCGAGATCGCCCGCGTGAAAATGTGCGAGCCGGTCTTTTCCACTCCAGCTTGACGCGAAGTCTTCAGCCAGAAATTTGACGGCGTCCGGGTTGTCGATACGCAGCATCATGTCGTGCCAAGCGGCATTGTGTTCGCTGAAATTGATGCCACCGATGTAGGCGACCACCGCATCAATCACGATCAGTTTCTTGTGATTGCGGCTGAGCAGCGCGCGCGGTGACACGCCATACGGATTAGTAAAGCGAATCTGCACGCCGGCGCTCCGCAGTTCGCTCATCATCGCGGAGGTCTGTCTCGCTTCCTGGCGCAGTTCTTTGTCGAAGTAATTCGCCGGCGAGTATTTGAAGCGGTCGCTGAGCACGATGCGTGTGAACGAATCGGCCAGTACTCGCTTATCGGTCGCCGCGCATGAGAGCAACGCCTGCGAAAGTTTCCGGCCCACCGAATCGCCTTCGAACGCGAACGTCTGCACGAACACGGAGCTTTGCGCTGACGCGATATCAGCACTCAGGCGCGTCCAGAATTCGTTGAAGTTGACGAGTAGTTCAGTTGACATCTCGGACACTTTCGAGCCGCGCCAATTGTATTCGATCCGGCATCGGATTCGCGAGCTTTGCGCACGAGTAAATCCCCGATTTCTTTGGTAGAATGCCTCTCATTCAAGCATAAGCCGGAATTGCCCCGATGCTTCACATTCACAACGGCGACTCGACCGCCGCAACTGCGAAGCGGACCACTCTGCCGGGCGAACATCTCGCCTGGCGTGAAGCTTTAGCCTGCGGACCGGCGCCGGGCCATCTTCCCGAACCCGATTTTCTGAAATTGCGCGCCGCGCACCTCTCGCAATCCTACGCCGTGCCGTTGGAAAAGTGTGCAACGGAGCTAAGCACTCAGCATGAGGCTCTGCGAAGGTTTCCCGATCACGAAGAAGTTGTGCTCTGGTTCGAATACGATCTCTTCTGTCAGATCCATCTGATTTACCTCCTCAATTGGTTCGCGCAACGTGAGCTGGGTGAGACGAAATTAAGTTTGATTTGCATCGGCGATTTTCCGGGCATTGAGATTTTTCACGGGTTGGGCCAGCTGAATGAAGCGCAGTTGATGTCGCTCTTCCCCGACCGAAAAGAGGTAACGGCCGAGCAAATGGACCTTGCGGTAGATGCCTGGCACGCATACTCGGCGCCGGATGCGTTGGCTTTGATCAATCTGCTGAAGACTGATTTGTCGGCGCTGCCGTTTCTCGAGACTGCCTTGCGCAAACATCTGCAGCGGTTTCCTTCGACGCGTAACGGCTTGGGCCGGATCGAAAATGCGGGTCTGGAGTTAATCGCGAACGGGCATCAGAAATTCAAGTCTCTCTTTCCGGCATTCCTGCGGCACGAACGCGACTATGGCTTCGGCGATGCGCAGATTTATCTCGAGCTAAAACGGCTGGCCAACGCGCCGAATCCGTTTCTCAAGAATGGCGGCAATCCGACGTTGGATCCGGCCCGCATCTTTCTTTCTTCATTCGAGCTGACTGAGCACGGCGCCGCCGCGTTGGACGGCAAAGAGGATTTCGTGATCAAGAATGGAATCGACGAGTGGCTCGGCGGCATTCATCTGAAAGGTCGTGAAGCCGCCTGGCGTTGGGATGAGGACACGCAGCAGTTGCTCGTTAGTTTATAAACAAACCCAAACTTCAGACGATGAACCGAAAAATCCCCGGCGCTTTCTTCCTGATTCTCTGTGCCACCGCTTCCTTATTCGCGCAAAAGGCGAAACCCGTTCCCGTGTGTCGCGACGCGACCTTCGCAGCATTCAAGCCGCTGCCGAAGCTTGAATACGAATGTCCGGAAGAGTTAACGGGTTCAGACGATGAACTGCTGAAGTTCCCGGAAAGGACCAGGGCGATTCATACGTTGATGCAAGCGCTCGGGCAGTTCACGAACGCAGCGTGGTGGCAGGCAAGCGTCGATGAGTTGGATGCGTGCAAAGTTCACGGCAGCGCCGGCGCGCTTACCGATGATGAAAGGCAGCAATGGAAGCAAGGTGATTTCAGCTTCGACCTTTTTGGCAATAACGAGATGCGGCTGGCATTGATCGCCGATCCTTGTTACCAGACCGGCTACAACGGATCGACGGCGTTCCTGCTTTACCGGAAAGCTGGCCGCGTTTATGTTTCGCAGTTGTTGAATGGATATTACTCGCGCGTCGATAATTCGGTGGGCATTGATTTCGCGAAACTCAACGGCCGGCAGATCATCGAAGTCTCGACGGCGAACAGCATGCCGCCTTCGCTCATCAATTATTATTTCGAGATCGATGCGGCAACCAACAAAGCTGTACCCAAGAATTTTTTCCGCGAAGGCCGCAAGCCGACCAATCAAATCTATTCAGATATGCTGATGGCTGAGCCACAGGATGTCGGGTTGCCAAAGAGTGCGACTGAACTGAAGGTCATCGTCAACGGTCGGCTGGCCCAAAGTTTCAGCGCGTACGAAGAAAGCCTGACCAATCGCGGGATCGACGCCAACGGCCGCAAGCTGCATCGGATTGTGTATCGCTGGAATGGTCGCATGTATGTAGCCCGTTGACGATCGATTTCGGCGGCGCTAGTATTCGCGGCACAAAATTCCAGCGAGCAGTATGCTCGCCACCCGCCCGCAAGGATGCGGGCGCTCCCCCCAGAAGGAGCTTTCGTTCATGTTCACTCGCCGTTTGTTTTCAATCGCTGTTGCCGTAACTGTTTCGCTGGTTGTCGCCGCAACTGCGCGCGCTCAGTACAAGCTCGAGACTTGCGAAGACTTGAAAATAACCGAAGCCCACTACGGCATTAACACGGTCGAAACCGCTACTTGCATAAATCCCACCAAAACTTTCAGCCCGAAAGGCACGCTGCGTAACGTAAACGCCGTCTATTCATTTCCGAAGGTTCCGACCGGCGCCGGCGTGACTTTCATCGTGACGAAGAACGACGCGGATGGCGAATACGTGCGCGACGTTGACTACTCAGTTTCGCCGCAGCACACAACTGCCTATGCGCGCTTTACCATAAACGAGCCGGGAAAGTACTACCTGCGGCTGGTGAACCACTACAACAAGGCGCAGGTGTGGGCCACGTCCGATTTCACGGTGGGGGCAGACACAGTTGGACCACGCGCGGCCGGGAACACCGCCTCGGGTCAGGGCAAAGTCTGGATTTGCAAATCAGTCGATGACAACTGGAATTGCGTGGGCGGCTCGAACGAGTGGAAAGCTAACGCGGGCTTTGACGTGCTCTTCAAAAACCCGACGCCGGTGGGCGTCGATTTCATCGGCATCATTTTCTACAAGCAGGGCGCCGACGGCAAAGACGTGGAATTCGTCAACGAATATCAGCAGAACATCGGCGACAAGAATCGTTTCTACGCGACGGGCGGAAACGAAATCTCACTGCCCGCGGGCACCTATTCTGCTTACGTCATTGCGTGGGGCAAACGCGAAACGATGGAACACCACGGCAATCTGACTGAGTACTTTGCTAAGATGACGTTGGCCGTGAAGTGAGCCTACGATCTTCTTTGACCACGAATCATTGCAGAACCCCCGAATGAAAGTCCCCTCAACTATCAACTTTTGATTAGAGCTGGCGTTGTCCTTGAATCAACTTGGGCCGGCGGCAACTAAGACAAGATTTCGTGCAACAATAGAGTCGTGAATTCGGCCGAAACTTCGCGAATGTTCCTGCACTACCGGCTGATCGAAAAGATCGGCAGCGGCGGCATGGGCGAAGTCTTCAAAGCTGAAGACACAAAGCTGGGGCGCACCGTCGCGCTCAAACTTCTGCCTTCCACGGCCAATGACAATCTCTCAGCCAAGCGCCGCTTTCTCAAGGAAGCTCAAGCTGCTTCGGCTCTCAACCATCCAAACATCGTAACGATTCACGCGATTGAAGAAGCTGAAGGCGTCGATTTCATCGTGATGGAATACCTCGAAGGTCAGACGTTGAAAGCGATGATCGAAAGCGATGGCGCGTTACCGCTTCAAAAACTTCTCGATATCGGAATTCAAGTGGTTGACGCGTTGGAAGCTGCCCACGACGTCGGCTTGATCCATCGCGACATCAAGTCGGCGAACATTCTGGTGACCGCGCGTGGCCGCGCGAAAGTGCTCGACTTTGGCCTGGCGAAGATCGTGCGCACGATCGCGGACGGAGTGGATAACGAAGCGCTCACTTTGATGAATCTAACCGATGAAGGAACGGTGCTGGGCACGGCTTTTTATATGTCGCCGGAGCAAACGCGCGGAGAAGTTCTCGACGCTCGTTCCGATATTTTCTCGCTGGGCTGTGTCCTCTACGAAGCAGCCACGCGCTCGTTACCGTTCACTGGGCCCAGCCTGCTCGCGGTTATGCATGCCATCGCCACGGCCGACGCGACCGCGCCCAGCCTGGTCCGGCCAGAGTTGCCACGAGAGTTCGATCTGATTATCGCGCGCGCCCTGGCTAAAGATCGAAACATGCTCTACGCGTCGGTTCATGAGATGGCCGACGCACTGCGGAGCTTGGGCGCGTCGCTTACCGGGCAATGGTCCGGCGTTCCGATCATTTATGATCGGGATCTGATCGATTCACCGTCGGTGGCCTTTGTGGGACGCGACGCTGAACTAAAGAGATTGGATGGGTTTCTCGATCAAGCAGTCGCCGGCACGGGACGAGTAGTTTTTATTACCGGCGAACCCGGTATAGGAAAAACCTCGCTCTCTGACGAGTTTCTACGACGCGCTCGCTCACGTTATCCGACTCTGCTTATTTCTCGCGGACGCTGCGTCGAGCAATACGGCACCGGCGAAGCTTATCTTCCTTTTCTCGATGCGGTCGGTTCGCTGCTCGATGGACCGAGTCGCGAGCGTTTGGCCGCGGTGATGCGCACGCACGCGCCCACCTGGTGCACGCAACTGCCGGCGGCGCTCACTTCAACCGGCGCGTTTGACCGTCTGCAGCAGGAGACCATCGGCGCTACGAAGGAACGAATGATGCGCGAGATGGGTGACGCGCTGGGTGTGTTTTCGACTTCGTCTCCGATCGTTTTGCTGCTGGAAGATCTACATTGGGCCGATCCTTCCAGCGTCGATTTATTGCGACATCTCTGCCAGCGCATCACGAATCAACGTCTGCTAATCGCCGGAACATTTCGGCCCGAGGACATCGAACGGAGCAATCACCCGCTGAAGAGTTACAAAGCGGAGATGCAGGCGCACCGGCTTTGCGAAGAAGTCGCGTTGAACTCGCTCACGCTGGATCATATTGCCGAATACCTGAATTCGACTTTCACGCCCAATGATTTTCCGCCCGAATTCGCCTCGCTGATTCATGAGAAAACGGAAGGGCATCCACTGTTTGCGACTAACCTTTTGCAGTACTTGAGCGAACATGGGGACATCGCCCGAAGCAACGCGCACTGGTCACTCGTCCGCCCGCTGGCGGAATTGGTTCTGGAAGTTCCCGAGAGCGTTCGCAGCATGATCAGTAAGAAGATCGACACGCTCGAAGAGGAAGAGCGGCGCACGCTGCAATATGCGAGCATCGAAGGCACCGAATTTCTGTCCACGGTCGTGGCCAGCCTACTCGGTGTGGATGAAGTCGATCTCGAAGAGCGTCTCGCTCATTTGCAAAAGAATCATCGGCTGATTGAAACGCGGGGTGAAGAGGAATTGCCTGACGGGAATCTCGCCACGCGATACCGCTTCTCGCACGCGCTCTATCAAAATTTTCTTTATGGTGATCTGGTGGCCAAACGCCGAGTAATGCTTCATCGCCAGGCCGGCGAACTCTTGCTCAAACACTACGGCAAACGCGCCGGCCATCTGGCAACGCAACTCGCGATTCATTTCGAGCAAGGCAGAGATTTCGCGCGCGCCATCGAATATCTGATTCAGGCGGGCGATAACGCGACGACACTTTATGCCAATGCTGAGGCGGCCGGTCATTACACTCATGCGATCGGCCTGGTCGATAAACTTCCGGAAGAGTCTCGGACGGAAGCTCTGATCAGGCTCTATCAAAAACGTGGCGCCGTGAATTTTGCGCTGAGCCGCTTTGCTGATTCGGTGGATGACTACGAGAAGTTGCTCAAATATCAGGAGCCGCTGGGACGGCCGGAGCAACAGGCGACGGCCCTCAATGCGCTGGCGATGACGTTATTTTTTGCGCACCGTTTGGAAGAACTGGAAACGCGAGCCCGGGAAGCCGTCGAGGCTGCGCAACGCGCCGGCAGCGAAGAGCTGCGCTTGCAAACCATGGCGCTGATGGCCCTCAAGCATCTGTGTTACGGAGAAACAGATGTTGCGAAGCCGATCCTTGATGACCTGGTGCAGAGTGCGCGCGCGCGCAATCACAAACCAACGCTGGCCGCGGGCTTGATCTGGCGCGGCTGTCTTTATTTCTTTCAAACCGAATACCAAGCGGCGATCGAGGTTGAAGTCGAAGGTCGGAAACTCGCTTCGGAATTGCGCGATAGTTTCTTGCTGTTGACGTCGATGTTCTTTCAGGGGCTGTCGAAAGCGAACCTCGGACACATGTCCGAAGCGCTGACGATTCTCGATGAAGCAATTCGTATGGCGCGCCGCAACGGCGACTTGTTCTGGCATCCCCGAATGCCGAACTGCATTGGCTGGATTCATCGCGAGCTTCATGACTTTGAAGGCGCCCTTAAATTCGATCAGGAGGGCTTTAAGATCGGGCATGAGTGTCACGTGCTCGAGGCAGAAGCGAATTCGCTGATCAATCTGGGCATCGATTACACGCATGCCGGGAAGAGCGAGGAAACAATTTCCGCTTTTCACCAGGTGCGCGACATCTTTGAGCGCGACGCCTGGTTTCGCTGGCGCTACAACATTAGGTTGCATGCCGCAATGGCCGAACACGCGTTGCGCGCCGGCGATACCGCCAAGGCCCGCGAGATCGCCGATCGGCTGCTGCAAACCGCGACAAAATATGAAGTGCATAAGTACATTGCCGTGGCTCATAAACTGATGGCCCAAATCGCGATTGCCGAGGGCGACAAGAACAAGGCCACGGAAGAATTTGCTGCCGCGCTGGATGAGCTACAAGGCTATCCGGTGCCGGTCATTGCCTGGAGAACTTATGCGGAACTGGCCCGTTTGAAGTTGGCGAATGGCGACTCGGTTGCGGCTCGCGAAGCATTCTCACAAGCCGCCAAGATCGTCAATCACATAGCATCGAATGTGAATGACGCAACATTACGAGAAGGATTTCTGAACTCAATGCCAGTGCGGGAAGTTCTGACTGGCGCTGCCCACGCGAAGAGCGACTGATCCACAATGAATAGCGCGAAGTTAAGCCGCGCGCTTGCGCTTCGTTTCCTTGAACACCAGACGCATAAGCCACGCCGGCATCGACCACGTGTGACCGTCGATATCTCTCTCAACCATGACACGGCGCTGATCGTTCAGGCAGGTCTCGATCACCGTGATGGTCGCCTCGCCATCTTCGTAAGTGCGGCCGATTAGGTCAGCGTTAGGATCGTTTTCGAACTCCACCCTTTTGGCTCGAAACGGCAGAGTAATTTGTCGCGTGCTCATTATGAACCTCTCTGGGCGATGACTGCGTCGCCACTAACTTAGATTACGACGCAGCCAAAGAAGTTGTTCGAACGTTATCGGAATTGTCGGCCGTGACGTTAACTCTTGCGCGTTACTGACAAGTGAATAGAATTAGAACTCTTCGTTAATTTTTTGCCCTTGCAAGGAGTGTTGATTGAAGCATCTCAAGACCAGAATCTTCGCGCTCGTTATCATCGTCCTGTTTGCGGGTCTGACTTACTGGGGTTGGCACCAGTTAATGACAGAGCGCAAGTATCCGCTGAAGGTCGCTGCCTTCGGGCCGGTCGGAATTGTCGGGGGTTTATTCATGCTTGTCTTTCCGACGAAGGCCGGCAAGCCCGAAACCACGGCTGACAAGCTCATCGTGATGGCGGTGTTTGTCGTCGGTCTCGCAGCCGGCTTGTTGAATTGGTATTTGATGGACCCGGGATTCTTTGGAAGATGAAAAAGTTACTGTCAAGCCTTCTCTTGGTGTTCGCGTTTGCTTTGATCGTCAATGCTCAGGTCGATGACAACTGGCCGTCGCTAAGTTACCTCCGCCGCGATTACAACCAATCAAAGATTGTCGCTCGCGTGACCGTGCGCGAAGCCGAGATCGTCAATCGCATCGTTGGCTATGAAGATTGGCGCATTGTCTGCGACGTGGTCGAGCCATTCAAGGCAGGCTGCGCAAAGGTCAGCAACTGGTTTTCTATCACGGCGCCGAAGCCGGCTTCAAGAAAGAGATCTTTCTCGGCGACAAGATCGTCTTCCTCATTCGCAATTACGTCGAGAAAGAAAAGACGTGGGTTTACGCGGTGATAGAAAATTCGACGCTGCCCTACAACGAAGATCGGGTGAAGAAGTTGAGGACGATTGCGCGGTCGGCACATCCTAAGCGACGCAGGTAAGTTACAGAACCGCGAACGGTAGTGAGCGGGTCTTTGGAGTGCGGCGGCTTGACGCCGCTTTTTCAAGCGACATCCGCTAAGCGGAACTGCATAACAAAGCGCCGTCAAGCCGGCGCACTCCAAAAGGATGTTCCGTTCCAAAGACGTCTGCCTGCTTGCTCGCTTAAGGTCCAACGCATAATCTCTCGGCACCATGAACACTCGTCGCAAATTCCTGATCCAAGCTCCACTCGCCGCGCTCGTTGGAACTGTCGCTTTGAAAAATTCATTAACGGCTGAAGCGCAAACGCCTTCGCCAACACCAACGACTGCGGGCGCGCCGCCGACGTTTGGCACTGGCCCAAGTTCAGGTCCGGCCGTTTCGCCACAGACATTCGCCGAAGCCGAAAAGCTGATGCAGGTAACGATGACTCCCGCCGAACGACAGCAGGCGGCCGACACCTGGCGCACTTCGCTCGCGCAGTATCTCGAACGACGCACCGGTCCACGCAAAGTTGCGATCAGAGACACCGAAGTACCCGCAACGCTGTGGAATCCAATGCTTCCGGGAATACCGACTCTGCCGGCGCGCGATCAGTTTGTAAGATCGAGAGCGACGAACGTTTCGCTGCCATCAAGTGATGACGACATCGCTTTCGCGCCCGTGACGCAACTCTCACGTTGGATTGAATCGAGGAAACTCACTTCGGAACGGCTGACGAATATTTATCTCAAGCGCATTGAACGGTTCGATTCAAAACTCAGAGCGATCATCACGCTCACGAAAGATCATGCACTTCACCGCGCAAAGCAGGCCGATGCGGAAATCGCCGCCGGAAAATATCGCGGACCGCTGCACGGCATTCCTTACGGAGTGAAGGATCTGCTCGACACGAAAGATATCCCGACGACCTACGGAGCGGAACCGTTTCGCGATCGAATTCCATCTGCCGATTCGTTTGTTGTCCGCCGATTGAATGAGGCAGGCGCAGTATTACTCGCGAAGCTTTCGCTCGGCGCGCTTGCTCTGAACGATATTGGGTTTGGCGGACAGACGATGAACCCTTGGTTGCTCGAAGAGGGCGCGTCGGGATCGAGCGCCGGTCCGGGCGCAGCCACTTCGGCCGCGTTGGTAGCATTCTCAGTCGGCAGCGAAACCGGCGGCAGCATCGTCAGTCCGGCCATGCGTTGCGGCATCACCGGTTTGCGCCCGACGTTTGGCCGCGTGGCGCGCACCGGCGCGATGACTCTGTGCTGGTCGCTCGACAAACTCGGGCCCATGACGCGCTCAGTCGAAGACGCTCTGCTCGTGCTGCACGCAATCAGCGGCGCGGACGCAGGCGATCCGTCGAGCGTGCCGAGCCGTCTCGATTTCAACGCGAATGCTTCCGTGGCCGGATTGAGAGTTGGCTCCATCGCGCAATGGATGAAAGAGCCGCCCGCGACTGATGTGGATCGCGCGGCCATGGAGACGATGAAGAAGCTCGGCATGCGTTTGCAGGAAGTGACGCTGCCCGATTGGCCTTACAGTTCGCTCATGCCGATTCTGTTTGCCGAAGGCGCAGCGTCATTCGAGGAGCTGGCGCTCAACAATCAACTGCGCGAGTTGAAGGTGCAAGTCAAAGACGCATGGCCCAACCTGTTTCGCCAGTCGCGATTTCTTTCGGCGGTTGACTTCGTTCAAGCCGATCGTCTGCGTCGCAAAGTTGCACTCGAGATGGCGCGTGTATTCAGAGAGGTTGATCTATTAATAGTCCCGTCGTTGCGCGATGAGCAATTGACGATCACCAACTTCACCGGCCATCCGTCGCTGACGATGCGCGCGGGCTTCGTTGAAGTCTCGGAAGCACGCAGCGACTGGGCGCCCGATCCATTGAATCCGCTACCAAAATTCAACCCACCGCGTCGCTTGCCTCACGGAATCACGCTCATCGGACGTCTGTTCGACGATGGTTTGCTCGGCCAGGTCGGCATTGCGCTGGAACGTGAATTCAATGTGGCAAAGGAAAGACCGGCGGGGTTCTAGGCGGCGTTAAGGGCATTACGTTTGGGGGGCTATCGCATGAGTAAAAAATTTCCCGGCATATCGCTCGTCTTGCTTCTGCTCATTCTTCTCGGCTGTTCCAGCGAGAAGCAGTTGAGGCAAGCCGCGGCGGATGATCTAGGTCGCGTTGACTTGAAGCCCGAGACGACGCTAGGTGATCTAAAGACTCTTCTTCGCGATCAAAACCCCGAAGTGATTAAAGGCAGTGTGAAGAACGAAATGACCATCACGTTCCGGCACCGGCTGGTCTATGCCTATTTTCGCAACGAGTTCTATTCATCGACTCCGCAGGACAACTGGGCGCCGATTAGGCTGGAGGCCTATGCGCCTTTTAAGGGGACGATCGCGGGCATGTCGATTGGCATGTCGTATGAAAGCGCGCTGGAAAACGTGAAGAAATTTTATCCCAACGCGCGAATCGAAACGGACAGCTACGGCAGCAGCATTAACCTGCGCGGAACGCGCGAAGATACATGGACGCTCTCGCGAACCGAAATGCAGGACGGCGATCTCAAATGGCCTGGGATTGAAGCCCGAGCGAGCGGCTATATCTATCTTCCGGGTTGATTCTTGGAGGTGTTCACACGGATGCGTGTTGCGAATTTTGGATTTCAATGCTGCGTGTGAAAAATTCAATGCCCATGTTGGAGGGAACCGCGATGACCGTGAGAATCGTTTTCTGTCGATTTCTGCTTTTGGCTGCGGCGTTTATGCCTTCAGCTTTCGGCATGGCGCATCCCGGGGCGGGAATCGCAGTGGATCGGCTGGGACAGGTTTATTTCCGCGACACCGGATCGGGGCTTTGGAAGATCGATGCGCGCGGCGGGCTGACGCATCCCTCGACAACGCTCTTCCATTGGTTGGCCATCGACCAGAACAACAGATTCATTCGCACTCAGTTTCCTTCAGGCGCGCTCTCAGAAATTTTGAGAGTCGGCGTGGACCCTACCGTACTCCTCTCCAGCGACTGTCCGATCGCGATAGCTCAGGATGGCAATCTTTATTATCCGTCGGGTTCCGCGGGAAATTTGCGAATGATGAGAATGACGCCCGCGGGAGCGACCACAGCGATAGCGACGCTGCCGCCGACGGTTAAGGGCGAGCCGCTTCAATACATCGGCGGGCTCATCGCGGGTTCCGACGGTTCGTTGTACTACACCGAAGCCTCAGCCATCAAACGAATCACTTCGCAAGGTATGATCGGAACGGTCATCACGCTCCGCGCTCCTGCTCGCGCGCCGTCAATTCCAGCCACTGACCAACACCCGTATCTGCGTGGACTCGCGGTGGACGGCCGCGGCGTTATGTACGTCGCTGACAGCGGAGATGCGCGAGTCTTGAGGATCACGCCTCGCGGAGAGGTCACGACCTTACTCGAAACTGAAAGTCCGTGGGCACCGACTGCGGTAGCGGTTTACGGGAGTGATGTCTGGGTGCTCGAATTTCTACACACGACCAGAGACGTGCGCCGAGACTGGTTGCCGCGAGTAAGGAAGATCTCTGCCAACGGAACATCCAAGATCGTCGCGACAGTCGATAACATGCCGGGCGCGCGGTGATTGCACCAAGGAGGTCACCCGCCGCGGTTGCCTTCGATGGCCTCAAACGGAATTTTCGTATCCGCAAAAACCTGCCACAGCACTACGCGGCCGTCTTTCACGATTGCTTTCCAGGCCGCGGGCAAACGCCAACTTGCGCCTGAGTTTCCTTTGAACGAACCGCCAGCGAGGCCGAACATCGCAAACGTCTGCGCGCCTTCCAACGTTTCGCTTGCGAACACTTCCTTCACTTCGATCCAGTAATCAGGAAACCATTCGAAGTAGCCGCGCCACCCTGCGATCATTTTCTTTCTGCCCTGAACTTCGTTTCCGTGCGCGTCGATAAAGACATGACCTTCGCTCATCAATTCGCCGAGACCTTCAACGTCGTGCGCGTTGATCGAGCGGATGAAGGCGAGAAGTGTCTCTCTGTCGTCCATAAACATTCGCAGCTTACGCACATTTCGCAGATTGGCAAAGGTCGGCTGTCGGCCACTAGTTAACTTCGATTTAACTCGTGATTCATTTCGCTGTAACTTGCTGCCGGTAATCTGTCGCGTGCTTCCGAAACGCACGCGCATTTCTTTTCAAAACAATCAAGCGAGGAATGCCATGTCGAAATCTGCAACCCGTCTATTTGCAAGCGCAGCCTGCATCGCGGCGCTTTTCCTGTCCGTGCAAGTCAGCGTGCGGGCTCAGGCGAGCAACGCCAAAAGCGCTGTCAATGATCTGCCGGTCGCGCCGGCAAAGTCGGACACCGCCACCGATGAAAAATTGAAAGCGCTTGAAGAAGAGTTACAGGTGCAAAAGAAAAGCATTGACGAGATGCATGCGGTAATCGCCGAGCAGCAGCGCGTAATTGAGAAGTTACTTGCCAAAGATTCGAGTGGCGACGGGGAGGCGGTCAATCCCGGTGCTGAATTAGCGAGGACGGCTGCAACATCATCGACGGAGTCTCAGCAGACGCAACCTCCACCGATCGAAGATCGCGTAAAGAAACTCGAAGGCAAGGTGCTTTCGTTCGGGCCGCTTCGCTTCAGTGCTGAGTTCCGCCTGCGTTTCGACGGCATCTTTCGCAAAGCCGATCCCACGCCGCGCGCCGGATTCGCGCCGCTGACGCATCAACAGAATGCCCGCATGCGCTATCGTTTGCGCCTTAACTTCGATACCGACATCAATCCGAAAGTGAGCTTCCACGGACAGCTTGCTACCGGGCCACTCAACAATCCCCTCAGCCAGGATCAAGATTTCGGAGAAGTTACAGCGAAGCATTCGTTCTCAATAAACGAAGCTTGGATCGATTATCACCCGAACAAAGCGACGCAGCTTCAAGCGGGACGCCTGCAGGAAATCTTTGCCGACAACTCGCGATTTTTGTTTGACGACGACATTCGCTTCAACGGCTTCAACGAAAAATATGTCGTGTCGTTCAAGAAGAATGGTTTCAAAGCCTCGAGTCTGGAGTTCCGCGCTGGCCAATACATTTTGACTAATCCGAACGTCGCGATTGTGACGGCGGGCAGTCCGCTTGCTTTGGCCGGTGACAAAGTCGGCTCGACCGGGCGCGCTGCGAACCTCTTCCATCAGGGGTTGCTCCTGAACCAGAAGTTCAACGACCGCTGGAGCAGCCAGGTCGGCGGCGACGTTCAGGTCTATCGCAATCCAAATCAGATTCAGTTGGCATCGACCGCGTCCGGCGTGCCTTTGATTGTGCAGAACGGTTTAGGCATCGCGCTCTCGGGCCCGCTCGCAGGCACAGGGAACGCGACGACGACGAGCGGCGGCGCAATTTACACCGCGCCCGATTTCGATGTTGCGCGGGTGACTTATCGCTTGAACTGGGCGGGATGCAAGAGCGGTAATCGTTCGTTTCCGGTCGCTTTCAATATTCAGTTCGCGCGGAATGTCGGCATCGGCTTGCCGGAACGCGATGCGTTTCTCGGCTCGTTCCAAGTCGGCCGCATCGTGAATCGCGGCGACGTTTCGTTCCTCTATGTGTTTTCGCAGAAGGGCGCGAACTCGATGATCTCGCAAGTGACCGATGATGACCTTGGCACGAACAGCGGCGTCAATATTCGCACGCATCATCTGCGTTTCGACTATGGCATCGCGAAGAAGATCACTCTGCAGAGTCTGCTCTACATTCAAAACGAGCGGCACAGCAGCGGCGACTTTCCAAACTTCTTCGTACCGCTGAACGCTTTTACGCCGCGGCAGTATCGTCTGCAGGAACAGATCGTTTTCAGTTTCTAACGTGAAGAGGAGATCCCCAATGTCACTTTCAAAATTCGGCGCGTTCGCCGCGCTCGTAACTTTATCGATCGCTTCATTCGGATGCAGCGGGGGCGGCTCGAGCAGCGAGATTCGCTTGCAGGGCGCGGGCGCCACGTTTCCAAATCCGCTCTATCAAAAATGGCTGAGCGAGTACGGTAAGGCGCACGCCAACGTGAAGATCGATTATCAATCAATCGGATCAGGCGGCGGCATCAAGCAGATTCAGGCGCGCACCGTTGACTTCGGCGCTTCGGATGCCCCGATGACTGATGCTGAATTGAAAGCTTCGCCGGCCGAGTTGATTCACGTGCCCACGGTGCTGGGCGCGGTCGTAATTACCTACAATCTTCAGTGGATCGCGAAGCCTCTGCGGTTTTCACCGGACGTGATCGCGGACATCTTCCTCGGCAGGATCACGAAGTGGAACGACGCGCGCATTAAAGCCGACAACGCCGACGCGAATTTGCCGGCGGCTGACATCGCCGTCGTGCATCGCGCCGAGTCGAGCGGCACCTCGTTTGTCTTCACGGACTATCTGGCGAAGGTCAGCGCGGACTGGAAGCAGAAAGTCGGCGCGGACAAAGCACCGAACTGGCCGGTGGGCCAGGGCGGCAAAGGGAACGAAGGCGTCACGGGTCAGATCAAGCAACAGCCGAACACCATCGGCTATGTCGAACTCGCTTATGCCACGCAGAACAAACTTCCCGTAGCGCTAATTAAGAACGCCAGCGGAAATTTCGTCGAAGCCACGATCGACAATGTCACTGCGGCAGCCGCCGGTTCAGCCGCAAGCACGCCCGACGATCTGCGCGTCTCGATCACCAACGCGGCTGGCGCGAACGCTTATCCGATTTCCAGCTACACCTACGTTCTCGTTTACAAGGACCAGACGGACGCGACGAAAGGCAAGGCCGTCGTCGATTTTCTCTGGTGGGGAATTCATGACGGCGAGTCTTTCGCGAAGGATTTGCAGTACGCACCGCTGCCGGCGGAGATTGTGAAGCGCGCGGAAACGAAAATCAATTCGATCACTTCCGGTGGAAAGCCGTTGCGATAGATTTCATGTCTGATTGGCGCAAGCGACTTTCACCCACCGGCAACTTCGGCGATGCGATTTTTCGCCTAGCAATGCTGGGCGCGGCGTTGCTTGTCGTAGCAATCGTCGTGGTAATGATCGTCGCGTTAGCGTCACATTCGACGCTCTCGATCAAGCAGTTCGGATTTAGTTTTCTAACCAGTCGCGAATGGGATCCGGTCAAAGGACAGTTCGGCGCGCTCGCGTTCATATACGGAACGATCGTGTCGTCGCTAATCGCGCTCTTGATCAGCGTGCCGCTGTCTTTGGGCATAGCGATCTTTTTGGTCGAACAAGCGCCACGGTTGATCGCGCGACCGATAACTTTTCTCGTTGAGTTACTGGCAGCAATTCCCTCAGTCGTTTACGGCCTCTGGGGAATCTTCGTGCTCGCGCCTTTCCTGCGCGTGCATGTCGAGCCGCGCCTTGCGCGTGTGTTTGGTTGGACGCCTCTGTTTCAAGGGCCGATTACCGGGATTGGATTGCTAACGGGCGGAGTGATCCTGGCGATCATGGTCACCCCGATAATTTCGGCGGTCGTGCGCGACGTCCTGGCCGCTGTGCCGAACACGCAACGCGAAGCCGCGCTCGCATTGGGCGCGACCAAATGGGAAACGACTTTGGTGGTGCTGGTGAACGGTGCGCCGGGAATTGCGGGCGCGGTAATCCTCGGACTTGGCCGCGCGATTGGCGAGACGATGGCCGTGACGATGGTTATCGGCAATCGTCCGGAGATCAGCGCGTCGCTGTTTCAACCTTCGTACACGCTGGCTTCGGTAATCGCTAACGAATTCACCGAAGCGACGGCCGATATTTATCTAAGTTC
>JAJPKD010000284.1 GCA_021323895.1 Acidobacteriota bacterium
CAACCGGCATCCAATTCACTTGACCGCAGGCTTATGGATTCCGACCTCTGACGGAGAGATTGGTTGAAACGATCATTGCGGCTGGAAGCCCCCACACGAGCTTCCTAACACGTCGCGCGGACTTTCCCTTTGACCGGCACACTTGAAATCAACTGACACAACCAAAATCCGACGTAGGCGTGGCCAGAATGCTGCGCACGAAAGAACTGATATGGCAAACAAAAGAAGAACGAACAGCGGCGGAAACGACAACGGTGGCGGAGTGGCCACGGTCGATGCGCCGCCGGAAACTCCAACCAGCCGCGACGGAAAAGAAGAAATCTTTAATCTGTCAGAACTGAAGGACATGTCCATCTCCGCGCTTACTCAGGTGGCCAAGACAATGGACGTGCCCGGCGCAACCGGCATGCGCAAGCAGGAACTGATCTTCAAAGTCCTCGCGGCGCAGACCGAAAAGAGCGGACTGATTTTTTCCGAGGGCGTGCTTGAGACATTGCCCGACGGCTTCGGCTTTCTGCGCGCACCCGAATACAACTACCTGCCCGGCCCCGACGACATCTACGTTTCGCCTTCACAGATTCGCAAGTTCGACTTGCGCACCGGCGACACAATCAGCGGCCAGATTCGTCCGCCGAAGGAAGGCGAGCGCTACTTCGCGCTGATCAAGGTTGAGGCGATCAATTTTGAGTCGCCCGAGCAGGCGCGCGAAAAAGTCTTCTTTGACAATCTCACACCGCTCTACCCGGACGAGATGCTCAAGATGGAAGTCGCGGCGGATAATTTGTCGGCACGCGTCATCGATCTCGTCACGCCGATCGGCAAGGGCCAACGCGCGCTGGTCGTCTCGCCTCCGCGCACCGGCAAGACAATGCTGCTGCAAACGATTGCGAATTCTATTGCTCAGAATCATCCCGAAGTGACGCTGATCGTTCTGCTCATCGACGAGCGACCGGAAGAAGTTACCGACATGCAGCGTTCAGTTCAGGGCGAAGTCATTTCATCGACCTTCGACGAGCCGCCCACGCGTCACGTGCAGGTCGCCGACATGGTGATCGAAAAAGCCAAGCGCCTTATCGAGCACAAACGCGACGTGGTGATCCTGCTCGACTCAATCACGCGTCTGGCTCGCGCGCATAACGCCGTCGTGCCGCCGAGCGGCAAGATTCTCTCCGGCGGTATTGATTCCAACGCGTTGCAGCGACCGAAGCGCTTTTTTGGCGCGGCGCGCAACATTGAAGAAGGCGGCTCGCTGACGATCATCGCGACGGCCTTGATCGACACCGGCTCGCGCATGGACGACGTAATCTTTGAAGAGTTCAAAGGCACCGGCAACTGCGAAATTCATCTCGATCGCCGCTTGAGCGACAAGCGCCTGTTCCCGGCCATCGACCTGCAGCGCTCCGGCACGCGCAAGGAAGAGATGCTGATTCCGAAGGAAGACCTCGCCCGCATCTGGGTCATGCGCCGCGTGTTGAATCCGCTCTCGCCGACTGAGCAGATGGAAGTTGTGCTCGAACGTCTGGAGAAGACCAAGAGCAACGCAGAATTCCTGGCATCGATGCAAAGCTAGAAACGCAAGGATGAAGGATGATGGCGGAAGGATGAAGTTTGACTTCGGCTTTTCATCCTTCATCCTTCCTAATTCATCCTTGCTTTCATGCGCATCGCAATCCTTTCACCAGAAGCAGTTCCCTTCGCTAAAGTCGGCGGGCTCGCGGATGTTTCCAGCGCGCTAAACAAAGCGCTCCGCGCAGACGGCGTTGATTCGCTTCTGATTCTTCCGCTCTACGATTCCATTGATCGCAGCCGGCTGAAAGTCTTTGACGAGGAACTCGGTCTCTTCTGGCGCAGCAAAGCCCCGCGGATTCGTGTCTGGCAGAGCGATGAATTGGCTGCGCCTACTTACTTCATCGACGCGCCGCATTATTTCCATCGGGGGAAGATTTATGGGGATGGCGATGATCACGAACGCTTCGCGTTTTTCTGTCGCGCGGCAATTGCCCTGATCCGCCGGCTGGATAAACCGATTGACGTCTTGCATTGCAACGATTGGCAAAGCGGATTTGCGTCGGTCGAGATGAAGCGGCTGCGCGGCCACGACGAATTTTTTGCCAGGACCAAGATTCTTTTTTCAATTCACAATCTTGCGTACCAGGGTTTGTTCGATCCCGACGACCTTTGGTGGCTCGGATTTGGCGACGAGAAAAATGAGTTTCTTTCGAATGGCGCTGCGTCGGCGTTGAAAGCCGGCGCGATGACCGCCGATGCGCTCTCAACGGTCAGTCCGCGCTACGCGCACGAGATTCAAACTCGCGAACAAGGTTACGGCTTGGATTGGTTGATGCGCTTGCGCAGTAACCGTCTGGTTGGCATTGCCAACGGAGTCGATTACGAGATTTGGAATCCGGAAACTGATCCGCATCTGGCCGCGAATTATTCCTTGGATGATTTGAGCGGTAAGCGCGCGTGCAAACTCGATCTGTTACGGCGCTTCGGTTTGCCGGAAGAAGTTGAGCGACCTATCATCGCGATCATCTCTCGCCTGGTGGCGCAGAAGGGTTACGACTTGATTCGCGATGCCGCGCGCGCAATCCTCGACACTGGCGCCTTCTTTATCGCGCTGGGTGCCGGCGCGCCGGAGTACGAGGACTTCTTGCAGAGTTGGCACGATGTAGCGCCGTACCGAGTTGGAATTTACAAGGGGTTCGCGGGCGAACCCCTCGCGCATCAGATCGAAGCGGGCGCGGATTTGTTTCTCATGCCGTCATTGTATGAGCCGTGTGGCCTAAATCAGATGTACAGCATGCGCTACGGCACTGTGCCGGTCGTTCGCGCGACGGGAGGACTTGACGATACAGTGCGAAATTTCGATCCATCGAGCGGGGATGGAACCGGTTTCAAGTTTCATCAGTACGATGCCGCGGATATGCTTGAAAAAATCCGCGAAGGGCTTTACTTTTATAACCAGCCGGAAGTTTGGAAAAGGATACAATTGAACGGCATGGCCACCGATAATTCTTGGTCAGCCGCTGCTCGAAAATACATTCAGCTTTACCAGGAAATGCCCGGCCTCAGGTAATGATTTAGCAGTCATTTAGCGACTGATTGAACAGACCGAACATAAGGAGTTTTTCATGAGTGACAACGTAAAAGAAGTTAGCGATAGCAGTTTTGAAAACGACGTACTGAAATCCGATCAACCGGTGCTGGTTGATTTCTGGGCTGCGTGGTGCGCCCCGTGCCGGATGCTGGCGCCGACCGTTGAAGCCGTCGCCGACAAGTACGCCGGCAACGCGCGAGTCGTGAAGTTGAATGTGGACGACAACCCGTCGGTTTCGCAGCGATTCGGCATCAAAGGCATCCCGACTCTGATTCTTTTCAAGAACGGGCGCGAGGAAGAACGGGTCGTCGGCGCAACGTCCGAAGCAGCGATTTCCCGCATGATCGAGAAACACATTGGCGCAGCCACCGCTGCCTAAAGCCGCGGGATTCCTCGATATCATTTCGAGAGTCCATTCTTTAAGACTGAGCATCATTGGGCGCGGCTAGTTTTGGTTGAACCCAGCCGCGCCTGTTTTGTGTCTGCTATCTGAAATTTGGAATCTTGAGTTTTAAGATCTTGGAATCTGGAATCTGAGATTTTGAATTCGTTCGTTTGATCTCTAACCGCTGATCTCTTAGCCGCTGAAGAATGGTTATAGCAGTCATCGGCGCCCAGTGGGGCGATGAAGGAAAAGGCAAGATCGTCGATCTGCTCGCCGAGCGGTTCGATGTCGTGGTGCGCTATCAGGGCGGCCACAATGCCGGGCATTCGGTTCAGATTGGCAACCAATCCTTTGTTCTCCATCTCCTGCCGTCAGGCATCGTGCACGAAGGCAAAACCTGCGTGCTTGGCAACGGCATGGTGATCGACCCAAAGGCTTTTTTCGAGGAAGCCGATCGGCTCATGGCCCAGGGCATCCATATCACGCCCGAACGAGTGAAAGTCAGCTCGCGCGCACACCTGATTCTGCCTTACCATCGCGCGCTCGATCACACGAGCGAAGAGCGGCTCGGCAATGAAAAAGTTGGGACGACGTTGCGTGGTATCGGACCCGCTTATGAAGATAAAGCCGGACGGCGCGGGCTGCGCGTTGCCGATGCGCTGGTACCCGATGTGTTGCGATCGCGCATTGAGCGGAATCTCGAAGACGCAAATCGAATCATCGTCGCTTACGGCGGCGAGCCTCTTGAAGCCGAATCGATCATCAATGAAACTTCGGCGGTGATGGAACGTCTGGCGCCATTTATCTGCGACACCACCCATTTTTTGAATGTGGCGGCGGCCCGCGGCGAAACGATTCTGCTCGAAGGCGCGCAAGCAACTTTGCTCGACGTCGATCATGGAACCTATCCGTTCGTGACTTCATCCAGCACCGTTCTCGGTGGCGCACTCGTGGGAACGGGGATGGCGCCGAAACATCTCAGCGGCGTGCTTGGCATTGTGCGCACGTACACGACGCGCGTCGGCGAAGGACCGTTCCCGACGGAAATGCTTGAAAGCGAAGCGGAGCTGGGCCAATTGATTCGCGAACGCGGCCGTGAGTACGGCGCTTCGACTGGTCGCCCGCGCCGCTGCGGTTGGTTCGATGCGTTTGCGACGCGTTACGCGGCCGAGATTAACGGGTTCACCTCCGTGGCGCTGACCAAACTCGACGTGCTTGACGCGCTCGATGAGATCAAAGTGTGCGTAGGTTATATGCTTAACGGTAAGAAGTGTGATTCGCTTCCTTCTGTTTCGCAGGATCTTCGGCGCGTCGAACCAATCTACGAAACGTTGCCGGGATGGAAATCCGAAACGTTGGGAGTCACCGACTTGCGCGAGTTGCCGCCCAAGGCGCGCGAGTACATCAACTTTCTTTCGAATCACATCGGGGTCGAGATCGGCCTGGTTTCAACCGGGCCGGAACGATCTCAAACAATCATTGTGCGCGAATCCGCGTTGGCGGGATGGATCAGAGGATAAGACGTACTTGGTGTATTGGTCTTTGTACTTCGTACTCGATCTCTCGTTGCGGTCTAAAACCAAAGTGTCGCGCCCCAATTGTGAGACGCACAAAGTTCAAAGTTCGAGTCTTAGCAACTTGAAACCTTAAACTTGAAACCTTAAACTGCTTTCTCTGTGGGCGGATAGCTCAGTTGGTAGAGCAACTGGCTTTTAACCAGTGGGTCGCAGGTTCGAGTCCTGCTCGGCTCATAACCCAAATCCTTTGTTTCTTTGGGGATTCAACTCCCCACGTCTCTTTCCAAAACCCAAAAACAAAGCCCTTTACTTGATGGCCCAACTGTCCGATAATTCTCGTCCCTGACAGATGGACCAGGGCCGGCCCCACAGGGTCCGAGAAGATGCGGGCAAGTCGCCCGCGTTTGTGTCTTTACAGAACCGCAAGCGGAAGCGAGCGGATGAAAAAGGGCGGGCAGGCTGCCCGCCACCGCCGGCA
>JAJPKD010000204.1 GCA_021323895.1 Acidobacteriota bacterium
CAGAAATCGCCGATACCGCTGCTGATGTAAGTGCCAACACCCTCGGCGACATCGTCGGTGATTTTGAGTCCGCTATCATCCACTGCTTCCTGCGAAGCAGCGATCGCGTACTGAATGAAAGCGCCCATCTTGCGCGCTTCCTTCTTCTCGACGTAGTTCAGCGGATCGAAGCCTTTGACTTCGCAGGCGAACCGAACCGGGAACTTTTCGGCGTCAAATTTTTTGATGTAATCCGCGCCGCTGCGGCCTTCCTTCAGCGCGGTCCAGGTAGTCTCGACTGAGTTTCCGACGGGCGTGATCAGACCGAGACCAGTAACGACGACGCGACGATTCAAACAGAAATCCTCCCGTAACCGAATTCCCGGGCGACCCCAACAGAAATAGCGCCCGGAACTGCGAGCCGGTTACTTTCCTTTATGCTGATCGATGTAGTTGTACGCGTCGCGCACGCTTTGAATTTTTTCGGCGTCTTCGTCGGGAATTTCTATGCCGAACTCTTCTTCGAAACGCATGACCAACTCGACCGTGTCGAGCGAGTCGGCGCCGAGGTCGTCAATAAACCTCGCGTTCGGCGTAACTTCATTCTCATCGACACCGAGTTCGTCAACGATGATTTGTTTTACTTTAGCTTCGATCTCTGGATCGGGCATTAGTTTTGCTCCTCAAAAAATGATGTCAGAACTAGGGGCTTCAGATCGAAATCGCTGCGCGTGCTGCTTGCAGGTTCGCTGCATCTTCGACATTAACACACCGCACGTCGCGATTAATCTGACGCACTAAACCACTTAAAACTTTTCCGGGGCCAATCTCAATAAAGGTTTGTACACCTTGATTGATCAAAAATTCAACTGATTGCAGCCAGCGAACCGGTTGCGAAACCTGATGCACCAGCGAATCGCGCAATTTCGAGCCGTTTTGCTCTGCCTTCGCATCGACATTTGTTACGACCGGCACGATCGCTTCCTTCATGTCAACACTCCGCAAGTCCGACTCAAGTCGATCCTGGGCCGGCTTCATCAAGGCACAATGGAAAGGCGCGCTCACGTTCAACTTGATGGCGCGTTTTGCGCCGCGCTCTTTCAAAAGCTCGATCGCGCGATCGATCGCCGCAGCATCACCCGCGATCACGATCTGCGACGGCGAGTTAATGTTGGCAGCGCCGCAAACTTCGCCTTGCGCTGCTTCGGCGCAGGCCGCCTCGATAGTCTCGAGCGACACGCCGAGAATCGCGGCCATCGCGCCAGTTCCCACCGGCACAGCTTCCTGCATGTAGCGACCACGCGCGCGCACTGTCGTCACTGCATCGCTCAGCGATAGCGAACCTGCGGCAACCAAGGCCGAATATTCGCCGAGGCTGTGGCCTGCGACAAAGTCCGGTCGCGGAAAGCCTTCCGACTCCATGGCGCGCAACACCGCGATCGACGTCGTCAATATTGCAGGCTGCGTGTTCTCGGTCAGTTGCAACTGCTCCGCCGGCCCATTGAAACACAATTCCGACAGTGCGAATCCGACTGCTTCATCCGCCTCTTCAAAGACCTGTCTGGCCGCCGCAAACTTATCGGCCAAATCTTTTCCCATACCCGGAGCTTGCGATCCCTGGCCGGGGAAAATGTACGCAATCATAGTCTCGGTACGCACGCCTCCGGCGTGCTAATCCAATGCAAGAACACGCCAGATGCGTGCGAACCTTTACCACCTCATGACGACGCCGCCCCACGTGAAGCCGCCACCGAAAGAAGCCATCAGAATCACGTCGTCTTTCTTCACCCGTCCGCTTTCGACACATTCATCCAAGCAAATTGGAATCGAGGCCGATGACGTATTTCCGGTCTGCGCGATGTTCGAGTACACCAGCGCCGGATCAACCTTCAACATGTTCGCGACGGCTTCAGTGATTCGCTGATTTGCCTGGTGCGGAATGAACAGATTCACGTCCTCAGTCTTCAGGCCGGCTTCGCATAGCACCTGCTTCGAGATATCCGACATCGAACGCACAGCAACCTTGAAAACTTCGTTGCCCTTCATCTTGAAGAAGTGATCGCCGCGCGCAATCGTCTCGGCCGTAAAGCCGCCCTTCGTGCCACCACCCGGCGCAAAGAGTTGTTCCTCGTATCGCCCGTCGGATCTGATTCGCGCCGCCAGAATTCCTCTCCCATCTTCAACTGGCCCGAGAACCGCTGCGCCCGCGCCATCCCCGAACAAAACGCACGTTGCGCGATCGGTATAGTCGACGTAGCGCGTCAACAGTTCCGCGCCAATCACGAGTGCGTACTTAATCTGCCCGGCGCGGATCATCGGATTGGCAATCGTCACCCCGTACACGAATCCTGAGCACGCGGCCACGATGTCCATCGCCGCTGCTTTGTGCGCGCCGAGTTGCGCCTGAATCAGGCACGCCGTTGACGGCAAAATCTGATCTGGAGTGACTGTGGCGCAAAGAATCAGATCGATGTCGCCGGCGTCGATGCCCGCACGCTCGATCGCTTCCTGCGAAGCGCGCACGGCGAACTGAGATGTGTACTCGCCGGGCGCAGCTTTGCGCCGCTGCTTAATGCCGGTGCGCGTGGTGATCCAGTCATCCGACGTTTCCACGATCTTTTCCAGATCGGCGTTCGTCAGAATTCCTTCAGGATATGAGTGGCCAGTGCCGAGGATTCCTGCGTTCACTTTGTTCGATTAGTCGCTGAATTCGTTAAGAAGGCTAACTATTCAAAAGCCGTCTAGAAGCATGACCTCGTTTCCCAGGTCGCCGCAACGCGGCTTCTAAACGGCTCAACCGATAGCTCAGGCGTTCTGTTCCACCTGAACGACTTCGCGTCCTTTGTAATAACCGCACTTCGGACATACCCGATGTTGCATGCGCGGCTCCTGACAATTTGGGCAGACAACGGTCTGCGGCACGCGCAAGGCATCATGCGCCCGGCGTTTGCCGGTGCGCGCTTTTGAATGACGTCGTTTTGGATTTGGCATAAGTTACTCCAACTTTGAAATCTTGAATTCCTTTGAAATCTCAAATTCCTTTGGAATCGTGAATTTCGAATCTTGAATCTGAAATCTATTTCTTCGCGCTTGGTACCTTGTACTTTGATGTCTAATTAATTAACGGGCAATGGACTTCAAGGCACAAAGAACAAAGTACTCCTTCTAAACTCCCAAGTTCTTCAGCTTATCCCAACGCGAATCAATTTGCTTCGCTTCGCAATCGCAGGTTTCGGAATTTCGATCAACTCCGCAACTCGGACACAAGCCTTTGCAATCTTCGCTGCAAAGCACATGAGCGGGAATCGCCAGCAAGATCTCTTCTTTCACCAGATCATCCAGCTCGATCCCCTCGCCATCGAAGACTGAGATATTCAGGTCTTCTTCCTGAAGCTCGTGCTGTTCCTCGTGACGCCAGGAAACGGCCGGCACAAACCGTTCGGCAAACTTCACGTCAATTTGCAGTTCGACCGGTTTCAAACAACGTCCGCAAATCGTGGATGCTTTGGTAAGCAACTCGCCGCGTAATTCCACGTCGCCGTTTTTCCGCCGCGCCCGCCCCGTAATGGCCGCAGCCTCGACTAACTCAATCTCTTCAAAGAGCAACTCGCCGGGCGCGTACACCTGCGAGAACTTCCCGCCCGTCTCTTCCAGTTTTTCAACTTCAATCCGCATAGCTGAACCCCCTGAGCGGATATAGATTGCGCAGGGGGTGTAGCACAAAGTCGCTAATTATAGCCGTGAGGGTGGAACTTTCAAAACGCGGTCGCCCCTCAGGCTGCCGTCGAAAAGCGCTTCTAGCCCTCGGTTGCGGCTTTTCGTTTCGCCTTTCGGGTCTTTCGTGGCTGAGTTTTCTGATCCGCCGGCTCATCCAACTTCTGGCATTCAGCGCGCCATTTTGCTTCCAGGACCGAGTTGTCAACCACTCCGCACTCGTTAAGAATTTCGATTAGGCTCTTCACCAGCGCGTGATTACTGTAAGTGGTTTCTGATTGTCGCAGAAGCAACTTCAAGCTTTGCTCTAATCGTTCAGCTAATCGGGCCAGTGTGTTCTCGAGCATCGTCATGCGCTCGAGCAGATGCTCTTCGTGCGGCGTGTGCGCGGGAATGTCAACGCGTGCCGACGGCGGCTCAACGATCAGCATCAAACGCGTGCCGCAGCGCTGACAGAATTCCTGTCCCAGCGCGTTCGCCGCGCGGCACCTCTGACAGTAATGTGAAATCGCGCGTGACATTAGTATTCGTAAAACCCGCGGCCGCTCTTTCGCCCTAACCAACCAGCGTCAACGTAACGCTTCAACAATGGACATGGACGATATTTCGAATCGCCGAACCCATCATGTAGCACGTTAATGATCGCAAGGCAAACATCGAGGCCGATAAAATCCGCAAGCGTCAACGGACCCATCGGATGATTCATGCCAAGCTTCATGATGCCATCGATGCTTTCACGAGTGCCGACACCTTCGTACAAAGCGAAGATTGCTTCATTAATCATCGGCATCAGCACGCGATTCGAGACGAAGCCGGGATAATCGTTGCAATCGAGCGCGGTCTTCCCAAGCTTCTCACTCAACGCCCGAACCTTTTCGTAAGTCTCATCCGATGTCGCGGCGCCGCGAATGACTTCGACCAGCTTCATTACCGGCACCGGATTCATAAAGTGCATGCCGATAACTTTGTCAGGTCGCTGCGTCGTCGCGCCAAGCTTCGTGATCGAGATCGATGAAGTGTTCGAAGCGAGAATCGCGTCGGGCATTGTGATGGTATCGAGCGCACGAAAGACTTCGGCTTTGACATCGAAGTTTTCAGTCACTGCCTCGACAACTATGAACGCGTCTTTCAACGCGTCGAGTTCAGTCGCGGTCTTTATGCGACCAACGATTGCGTTCTTCTCTTCACTGCCGAGTCGTTCCTTATCGACATCGCGCTGAAGGCTTTTGTCGATTGCTTTCATTCCGCGCGCCAAGAACTCATCCGAGATGTCGCGCATCACGACCTCGAAGCCCGCGCGCGCCGCGACCTGAGCAATGCCGTTGCCCATCGTGCCTGCGCCTACTACTCCAAATATTTCGCTCATGATTTAGATTTATTTGCCCAATTCATCAAAGGCTGCGCGCCCTGCATCGCTTCCGCCAATTCAGCATCGGTCCCGGCCGATGCTTTGCCGCCATAAAAACTTACGCCGGCTTCACTGCGCAAGAATTTGATTGTGTAAATGCCGAGCGCCGTCCCAATCGGGATATTGACCAGCGACACGATCGACAATGCTATCGCCAGCGTTTTCAACAACGCGCTCGCTTGCGAAACCCGACTCCGATGACAAGCGGAAGCAAGCCAACGATCATCATCAGAACGACGAAAATGATCGTTGAGATCGCGATCCAAAAACCCGAGACCGAAAGCGCATCAGAAACCGACAACTTGACGATCAAAATCAGCAGCAACAGACCCAGCAGCGTCAATCCATGCATCGCGCCGTAAATAAACCACAGCGTTGCCAGGGTTTTGTTGTGCTCTTCGGCGGTCATCAACGTTCGACTGCCATCGCGACCGAGTTGCCACCGCCCAGACACAGCGCCGCGATGCCACGATGTGCATTGCGCCGCTTCAACTCGTAAAGCATCGTCGTGAGAATACGCGAGCCTGATTGTCCGATTGCGTGACCCAACGCGACGGCTCCGCCGTTAACATTCACCTTGTCAGGGTCGAGGTTCAGTTCACGCGTGATCGCAACGGCCTGGACTGCAAAGGCCTCATTCAATTCGATTAGATCGACGTCATTCAGCGACCAGCCAGTTTTCGTCAGCAGCTTCTTGATCGCATCGACCGGCGCCATCATCACTAGTTGCGGTTCAGTTCCGGAAGTCGCTTGCCCAACGATGCGCGCAATCGGCTCAACGCCCAAAGCGTGTGCGCGCTCTTCGGACGTAACAACCACTGCGGAAGCTCCATCATTCACCCCCGGAGCGTTCCCGGCTGTGACTGTGCCGCCTTCCTTGAACGCAGGCTTTAGCTTGCCCAGACCTTCCATCGAAGTGTCTTCGCGCACTGTTTCGTCGGTGTCGAACACGATAGCTGCGCCCTTCTTTTGCGGAATCTCGACCGGAACAATTTCATCTTTGAATCTGCCGTCTTTGATCGCCGCGCTCGCTTTGCGATGAGAATTCACGGCGTACTCGTCCTGCTCGGCGCGCGAAACATGGAATCGCTCGCTGACGACTTCGCCGGTGCAGCCCATGTGCTGATCGTCGAATGCGCACCACAGTCCATCCTGAATGATCGCGTCGAGCATCTTGCCGTGACCCAGGCGATAACCTTCCCTCGCCTTCGGCAACAGGTATGGCGCGTTGGACATCGACTCCATGCCACCGGCAACGACGATCTCCGTGTCGCCCAACGCTACGCCTTGAGCCGCCATCATCACTGCCTTCAATCCCGATCCGCAGACTTTGTTGACCGTCACCGCGGACACGGTGTTAGGTAACCCACCGTGAAGCGCTGCCTGTCTCGCCGGATTCTGTCCAAGGCCGGCTTGGATAACGCAGCCCATGATCACTTCGTCAACGTCTTCAGGTTTGACACCTGCGCGCTTGACTGCTTCGCGCACGACGATCGCGCCCAGCTCGGTAGCTTTGAATCCTTTCAACGCACCGAGAAACTTTCCCACCGGCGTGCGCACGGCGCTGATGATTACTGGTTGCTTAATTGACATGATTGACTCTCGCTTATGAAGGATGATTTAGCATTGCTATTAATGATGTACGTGTCAAGCAAACCAACAGTGTCGCAGATCACACTGGCGCCTCGATTGAAACCATCATCAGCGGATGCTAGACTTTCGACTTTGAATTCATCCCCTATCAGCGCTTACCGAAACTAAATCATATGCAGGCACTCATTCTGGCTGGAGGAAAAGGCACACGGCTGCGTCCGCTGACCGTCTATACGCCGAAGCCGATCGTTCCTATATGCAATCGTCCGTTTCTGCTTTACCAGATCGACACGTTGAAGCGCGCCGGCGTGACCGACATTACCCTTTCACTCTCTTATCAGCCTGAGAAGATTGAACAGGTTATGGGCGACGGATCGAACTTTGGCGTGAAGCTGAAATACACCGTCGAGCCGCAGCCAATGGGCACAGCGGGCGCGTACAAGTTCGCTGAAGACTTGATTCGCGAACCGACGGTTGTTTTCAACGGCGACGTATTAACAGACCTCGATCTCAAGACCATGATTCGGCAGCACAAAGACCGACAGGCCACCGCGTCGATCTTCCTGACTCCTGTTGACGACGCAAGCATGTACGGCGTGGTTGAGACGGACAAGGAAGGCCACGTGCTTCGCTTCGTGGAAAAGCCGAAGCCCGGCGAGACCGAATGTCGTGATATCAACGCTGGCGCTTACATACTGGAGCCGAAAGTCCTGGACATGATTCCGAAGGGCGAAAATTACTCGTTCGAATACGGGTTATTTCCGAAACTGCTGGAAAAGGGTGAAGCTTTCTTCGCGCATATTCCGCCGCGAACTTATTGGCTCGACATCGGCACGCCCGCGCGATACTTGCAGGCGCATCACGACATGCTGGCGAGTCGCGTGACTCGCTTTCATTTGAAGGATCGACGTGGCGATTTTGATTCGGCCACACATTCCGAGATTGATGAACTCTCAATCGTCGCGGACGATTGCGTCATCAAGCCCGGCGTACAGATCATCAATTCCGTGCTCGGTAAAGGCTGTTACATCGAAGAGCGCGCGCGAATTGAGAATTCCGTTATCTGGAGTCACACGCGTGTAGGCACAGCCGCGCAAGTCAAGGATGCAATCGCCGGCCGCGGTTGCCACATCGGCCGCTCGGCCTTTGTCGGCCCCGGTTGCGTACTTGGCGACAAGACTTCGCTGACGGATTATACGAAGACCTGCGCGTAGTTGCAGAACCGCGAGCTGGAGCGAGCGGGTTGAAGTGAAAGATGGAGAGCCTATGAACTTCGATTGCTTTCGCGCTTACGATATTCGCGGGGTTTACCCTACGGACCTCGATGAAGAGGCCTACTACCGGATCGCCAAAGCGTACACGCTTCTCTTTCATCCAAAGACGATGGTCGTCGGCATGGATGCCCGCGAGTCCGGACCCGTGTTGAAGAAGGCTCTGACGCAGGGCTTCCTCGATGCCGGCGTGAACGTCGTTGATATCGGCGGCATCACGACCGACATGATCTATTTTGCGGTTGGTGCGAACGAAGAATACTCGGGCGGGATCGTCGTCTCGGCTTCCCACAATCCAAAACAATACAACGGCGCGAAGATGGTCAAAGAAAAAGCGGCGGCGATTTCTTCTGACACCGGCCTTTTCGAAATTCGTGACCTCATCAAAGCAGACAAAGACAAAGCGGTATCCTCGGGGTCAAAAGGTCAGGTCACCGAAAAAAACGTGTTCCACGATTACGTCGAGCACGTTCTGAGTTTCATTGATCGCGACGCCATCAAACCTTTTCACGTGTTTGCGAATGCAAACTTCGGCTATGTTGGCGGTGGCATTGATTTGATCGCGGAAAAGTTAGGTTTGAATCTCACCCGATTAAATTGGGAGCCCGACGGCACATTTCCGAAGGGCACTCCCGATCCCATGCAACCTGCGAATCGCGCCGAATCTGAAGAGGCAGTGCGCAACGGCAAGTTCGACTTCGCTGCAATCTGGGATGCTGACGCCGATCGCTGCATGTTTCTCGACGAAAAAGGTGAATTCATCTCGGGCGCCTATGTCACGGCGATGCTTGCGGACGTTCTGCTGACAAAGCATCCGGGCCACAACACGATCATTTTCGATCCGCGGGTCATTTGGCCGACCACTAAGGTCTGCGAGAGTCACGGAGCCGAAGCCATCGTTTCCAAGAGTGGCCACGCGTTCATCAAAGACCGCATGCGCCAGGAGAACGCTATCTTTGCCGGCGAGATGAGCGCGCACTACTACTTCCGCGAAAACTTCTATGCCGACAACGGGGTGATTCCCTTCCTCCTCGTGCTTGAGCTACTGTCGCGAACAGGCAAATCATTCTCAGAAACAATGCGGCCTTACATGGAAGGTCATTACATGTCGGGTGAATTGAATTACCGGGTTGAAGATGCGCAGAAAACAATCGCCGCGGTGAAGGATCATTTCACGGGACGAGGCTCGGAAGACTTCACTGACGGTTTCTCGCTGACGGGCGACGATTGGCGCTTCAACATTCGTCCGTCCAACACCGAACCGTTGCTACGTTTGAATGTTGAGGCTCTCAAACCGGGCTTAGTCGAAAAGATTCACACCGAAGTCGAAGCCATCATCGGCACCAAACCACACTAAGAACCCACACCGGCGTCGGACACTTGGGAGCGCGCGGATGGCGAGCGGTTCGCCGCATCCGTCCCGCTTCTAACTTTGCGAATCGCAAATTATCAATTTGCGCTCCATCACCGGCACAATCCTTGCCCATCAGTTTCCGCGAAATCTGATCCCGGCGCGCTTCGCTGCGCCTCAAACAAAACACGGAGGTTTCGAGTCATGGGGTTAATCCTGCTGATAATTCTGATTATTTTGCTGTTGGGCGCGGTGCCCGCGTGGCCGTACAGTCGCAACTGGGGTTATGGCCCGAGCGGTGGATTAGGTTTGCTCGTGCTCATTGTGATCATTCTCTTGCTGTTGCGTGTGTTCTAACCTGAGACGCTGAGGTCTCGTACTCAGAACACAAATGATGCACGGCCACGCGGTTTTGACTTTCGGCAGCGGGTGAATTCAGACTCTCGCTCATGCCTGAGCTGCCGGAAGTCGAACACGTCGTTCGCGCGCTTCGTCGCGTCGTGGTTGGCCGCACCATCGTCGCGAGCGAGATACGTTTACGCAAGCTCATCGGCGAAATGTCGCCGACAACATTCGATCGCAAGATCAGGAACGCTGCGATCACCGGCGTCTCGCGCCGCGGCAAGTTCATTCTGATTGAATGTCAGAAGCCCGACCGTCAGGGAGGGCAGCGCTCAAGAGCGAAAGGGCGGGTTGAGACACATCTCGTCCTCGCCGTCCATCTCCGCATGACCGGAAAGTTTCTTTACCTCGCGGCTGACGACGAGTTGCCAAAACATTCGCACGCCGTTTTCTATCTCGACAACGATCGACGATTAGTGTTTCGCGACCAGCGCCAGTTCGGAATCATGCGATTGCTGCCGGCGTCGAAGCTTCATCAGACGAAAGGCATCGTCGAACTTGCGCCAGAACCGTTCGGCGATGAATTCACCATTGATTATTTGCGCGACGTTTTGAAACGTTCAGAGCGCACTCTGAAGACGCTATTACTCGATCAGACGAAGGTGCTCGGCTTGGGGAATATTTATGCTGCCGAAGCCCTGTTCCGCGCGGGTATCAGTCCGTTCACGATCGCGGCCAAGCTGTCGAAGCCAAAGACCGCGCGCCTGCATGGTGAAATTCGCGATGTGCTGGGCTTTGCGGTGGATCACATCCGCGGCTCAATCAAACTTGAACAAGGATTCTCGTACGGCGCGGCCTTTGAAAGCTTCTGGCAAGTTTACGATCGCGAAGGCGAGCCGTGCGTTAACTGCGGCACAAAGATTCGTCGCACGACGCAAGGCGGCAGATCAACTTACTGGTGCCCGAAGTGTCAGCGGAAGTAGCCTCGCGCCGTATTACTGTGGTGTTAGATCCAAAGCCTCAACAACTCGGGTGAATGGAATATTCGCCTTCTCATTTACTTCCTTCACAACATCGGCATCGCCGGCTTCAAAAAGGCACATGCAATGTGCCTCGCCGGGCACGAACGTAGTACGAATGTAACGAACCGGCTTACCATCCGCTGTGAACTGGTTGCTCGTTTCAATCGCAGCTTTTTGGGCGGCTGCTAGTTGTTCCATCTCAATGCCGGGCAGCTCCCGTTCAACCATATAGACTGGCATTCTCTTGTTCCTCCTTCAGATGTGCGCCTACAAATTCCCCACAATGAAATCGGTCATCATCTGCCGCAGGTGTTTCACCAGAATTGGATCGGTCACACCGTGGCGCGACTTCGGATAGACCATTAACTGCACCTGCTTGCCGGCTTTCTGCAACTCATATAGAAACTGAATCGTGTTGGACATGTGGACGTTGTCGTCGATCGCGCCATGAATCAAGAGCAGCTTTCCGTGCAGGTCTTTCGCGAAATGGACTGGTGAACTCTTCCAATAACCGTCAGGGTTATTTTGCGGCGTGCCCATGTAACGTTCGGTATAAATCGAATCGTAGTTGCGCCAGTCGGCTACGGTACCGCCGGCGATGCCAATCTTGAACGTCTGGCTGTGGGTCAGGGCGTAGCTCGTCATGAAGCCGCCGTAGCTCCAGCCCCACAAACCAATCCGCGAACCATCGACGTAAGGCTGCGACTTCAACCACGCGAATCCGTCTTCGAGATCGCGCAATTCGAGTTCACCAAAATTCTTGTAGAGCGGCCAGGCTGAGCCGACGCCTTTGCTGCTTGCCGTGCGATTGTCACAGACCCAAATGATGTAACCCTTCTGGGCGAGCATCTGGTGCCACATGAACGTCGTACTGCCCCAGGCGTTGCGCACTTGCGGCGCTTGCGGCCCGCTGTACGTGTAAGACATCACGGGATATTTCTTCGACGGATCGAAATCCGGCGGCTTGATCATCATCGCATCCAGCGTGGCGCCGTCGCGCGTCTTGACCTGGACGAATTCGACTTTTCCAAGCTTGTATTGCGAGAGCGCCTCGACCTTGTTTTCATCAATGGCGCGCACCATCTTCCCGGACGCATCGTTCAGGTGCACCACTGTGGGCGTGTTCACGTCATTCCAATTGTCGACGAAGTGTGAAGAGTTTGAATTGAACGAAGCGCGGTGGTTCCCCTCGCTCATCGTGATGCGCGTCATGCCGGTGCCGTCGAGCTTGATCGCATATTCGTTGTTCGCAATGTAGCTGTGCTCAGTCGCGCTGAAATAGATCGTTCCCTTTGCATCATCAACGGAATCGAGCGACCGCACATCCCAATCGCCTTTGGTAACTTGTCCCATCAGCTTTCCGTCGCCGCTGTAGTGATAGATATGACGCCAGCCGCTGCGATCGCTCAGCCAGAGGAACGAGCCATCGTTGAGCCACTGCAAGCCATCATCGATCGCCTCGACCCACGCATTCGATCTTTCGCGAAACAGGTTCGCGGTCTTGCCGTCGTCCGGATTAGCCGTGTTGAGATCGAGAAACGTCTGTTCGCGGTTTTGCGCCTGGAACCAAACCTTCTTGCTGTCGGGATACCAACCGACGCGCACTATCAGCAAATCCTCAGGCATGTACTTGCCCGTATCGGCCCACTTGATATCGCCGCCGGCCGCGCCCACGATGCCGAGCTTCGCGATTGGATTTGGATCGCCGGCTTTCGGATAAGGAGTAGATTCGAGTTTCTGATCCAGCGGAATGTGATCGACTACAGGAAACTCTGGCACCGGGTTCTCATCAAGTCGCAGAAAAGCGATCCGCGATGAGTCCGGGCTCCACCAGTACGCACCGAAATTGCCGCGGCCGTAAACCTCTTCCTGATAAACCCAATCCAGCCGCCCATTCAAAATCTTCTCGCCGCCATCGCGCGTTAAGGCTCGCTCGCGGCGCTGCTGACCGAGGTCTTCCACATAGAGGTTGCCGCCGCGTACGAAACTGACCATGCGGCCGTCGGGACTAAACGCAGCGCCGACTTCTTCCTCGGGATTGCTCGTTAGACGGACCGCGCGGTCACTGCCGAACTCGTAAAAGAAAAGATCGTTCGCGAAATTGAGCAGCACTCCTGTCTCGCTCGGATTTAGATCGTACGAAGACTGATTCGCGAGCCGGCGCGCATCCTCTTTGCTGATACCCGGCAGCGCGGCAAATGCCGCTTGCATCTTCACCGCGTCATAGAACGGCTCTGACTTGCCCGTCACCGCATTCACTTTCAGCAGCCGTGGAAATGCATTGCGATCTTTGCTCGCGACGATGTAATGCACGCCGTCTTTGAGCCAGCGTGGCTGCGAAGGAGTGCCGCTGAAGTTGACGCGCTTCTGCGGATCGAAGATATCGTCGATCGTAAGAAGTTTGTTTTGGGCAACTACGGAAGGAACCAGAAGGAACAGGACAATCAATAAAGAAACTTTTCGTCGCACTAACATTTTCTCCTAAACAATTATCAGGCTTGAGCTGGAGGTGTCATTTTCTTGATCAAGGGCGTCAACAACGCCAGCAGCAGCGCGGCCGCCAGTGTGATACCGGCAAAAATTCCAAAGGCTCGCGTCAACACTTGGGGAGTTCCCTGCTCGAACAACTGCGTCGTTCGGCCCGCGATGTAACTGCCGATTGAGATCGAGAGGAACCACACTCCCATCATCAATCCAACCATGCGCACGGGTGACAGTTTGCTGATCGTGCTTAGGCCAACCGGACTCAAGCACATTTCACCCATCGTCTGGATGAAGTAAACGACCACCAGCCACCAAGGCGAGACGCGTCCTGCACCCGTGAGACTCGCAGCGATCGTAATCACCCCAAAGGCAATTCCGGCGAACATCAGGCCGAACGCAAATTTTGCGGGGCTTGATGGCTGGCGATCACCCATCGCCTGCCAGATGAAGGCAAAGACCGGAGCCAGAAAGATCACGAATATCGCCGGCACGGATTGCCACCAGCTCGATGGAAATGACCAACCAAACACAGCATTGCGCGTGAGTCGATCGGCAAACAGAGTCATGCTTGAGCCGGCCTGTTCATACGTCATCCAAAAGATCACTGAAAAGACTACGAGGATAAAAATCACCAACACGCGCTTCAGTTCGTCGCCCTTCAACAGCCGCGTAGTGCCGCCGAGGTAGCCAATGAAATAGCCGCAGACAGTCCAAAAAGGAACCGACACCCAACCCGCGTCAAAGCGATAACCAAAGCCGGCTCCCACCGCTGCACCAATGAGCGAAAGTGCGATGGTGACGATGTCGAAGCTGCTCGAACCCTCGGTCGTAGCTGTTACGTGTTTTTCAGGCCTGCGTCCGACCTCTTTCAAATTGCGCCCACCCAGGACGTACTGGATGATGCCCAAGGTCATGCCCACGCCGGCTGCCGCAAAGCCCCAGTGCCAACTCTTAGCAGGATTCATTCCGATGTCGGTGATGACGCGCTTGAAAGTATCGCTCTGCGCGAGAAAGCCGGTCACGAAAGGCGAGATGAATGCGCCGAGATTGATTCCCATGTAGAAGATCGAAAATCCCGCATCGCGACGTTTGTCTTCCGGCTGATACAACTGGCCGACCATCGTGCTGATGTTGGGCTTCAGTAAACCTGTGCCGAGCGCGATCAATATCAGCGCGGCATAAAACGTCGGCAGACTATCGATGGCCATCGAGTAGTGGCCGCACGCGATGATGATCCCGCCGATTAGAACGGCGCGTCGGGCTCCCAGAAATTTATCCGCCAGCCATCCGCCGACCAGCGGCAGATACCAGACTGACGAAACATAGGTCGCATAGATCGCGCTCGAATACGCTTCGCTAAAGCCAAGCCCGCCGTCCATGGCGCCCTTGGTCATGTAAAGCGTCAACAGCGCGCGCATGCCGTAGTAGCTGAAGCGCTCCCACATCTCTGTAAAGAACAGAGTCGAGAGTCCCCACGGATGTCCGAAGAACCCGCGGTCACCTGAGTCAAGAGGAGTTACGGCAGTTCCGTCGATTGGTGTGCTCATTGATCAGCCATCCTCAATTCGAGAATTCGAGAGCGCTTTCCGAGAAATTAGAACCGATTCGTGGAGAGTGCGAGCATTCAGCCAGATGCCGTTCGCCGTGTCAAGACGGAAATTTGGAGTGCGGTCGCAAGCGTAGTGCGACACGCCCTTGGACGGCCGTTGATAACTGGCTGAAGTAGATCCAAGGCGCCGTCGCCGCTTCGCTCTGCCGTGGCACTCCAAGTTGACAGCTACGCTCAGCGGGGCGTATAAACTCTGCTTGAAAAACGTGGTGAGTTAAGGCGACTTGCGGCCACGCAAAACAAACAGCTAAACAGCTCGGGAAGTTCGAAAGACGAACCCGAAAAACTTCAGACGAATTTGAAGTCCCGCGTTGTTTGGCGCGGGATTTTTATTATGCATACCTTCCGAGACCTACTCGATTCCGATCGCTCTTACATTTTCGATGGCGCTATGGGCACGATGCTCTATACGAAGGGCATCTACATTAATCGCTCGTACGACGAACTAAATCTCGTCGCTGCCGACCTCGTGCGCGAAGTCCATTCCGAATACATTCGCGCCGGCGCCGACATCATCGAGACGAACACGTTCGGCGCCAACGTTAACAAGCTTCAGCCTTATGGCCTCGAAGCAAGCATGCGCGAGATCAACATTAAGGCTGCCCAGATAGCGCGCGAAGCATCCGGCAATCGCGTATTGGTTGCGGGTGCGATTGGCCCACTCGGTCTGCGTATCGAGCCCTATGGCCCAACCTCATTCGATGAAGCCAAGCAGCTGTTTGCTGATCAGGTTTCAGCGCTGCTCGAAGGCGGTGTCGATCTGTTCGTGCTCGAAACCTTCTCGGACATTTCAGAGATGCACCAGGCGATCCGCGCGGTGCGTGAGCTTTGTGATCTGCCGATCGTTGCCCAAGTCACAATTCAAATCGACGGCAACACATCGTTCGGTACGACCGCGGAAGTTTTCACGACGCAACTCGATGAGTGGGGCGCTGACGTCATCGGCCTGAACTGCGGAGTCGGGCCCGCGATCGTTTTGAACTCGATCGAGAAGATGCGCACGCTCACGGATCGCAGACTTTCAGCGCAACCAAACGCCGGATGGCCGCGTGACGTTGGCGGCCGGCAAATTTACATGTGCTCGCCTGAGTATATGGCTGAATATTCCCGCCGCATCATTCAGGCCGGCGCGAAATTCGTCGGCGGCTGCTGCGGCACGACGCCGGCGCATATCAAGATGATCGCCGACGCGATTCGCCAGTTTAATCCGCGAGCGCAATCAGTAGCCGTGCCCGGCGCGGCTAAGATTAGCCTTCACGAATTGAAGCCGGCCGACGGCACCGTTGTTCCCGCCGAAGAACGTTCAAATTGGGCACGCAAAATCGCAAGGGGCGAATTCGTGACGACGGTCGAAGTGCTGCCACCTAAAGGTTGCAATCCGCGTAAGACGCTTGACGCGATCCGTCTGCTGAAAGATGCAGGTGTTGACGGTGTAAACATTCCAGATGGCCCGCGCGCGCAGACGCGGATGGGCGCAATGGCGACTGCCGTGATGGTGCAACAGGAAATCGGCATCGAAGCCGTGCTGCACTACTGCTGCCGCGATCGAAACCTGCTGGGGATGATGTCTGACATCCTGGGGGCCTCCGCCCTCGGAGTTCACAATCTGCTCTTGATCACCGGGGATCCGCCAAAGATGGGTCCTTATCCGGATGCTACGGCGGTGTTCGACATCGACGCGATTGGCTTGACGAATATGGTGAACAAGCTGAATCACGGCTTGGACATCGGCAACAATCCGATCGGTGAGCCGACGGCGTTTTCGATTGGAGTTGGCGTCAATCCCGGCGCAGTCAACATGGATGAAGAGCTGCGTCGCTTTGAATGGAAGATTGAAGCCGGCGCCGAATACGCAATCACTCAGCCGGTTTTTGATACTCAACAGCTGCGCGACTTTTTGAAAGCGATCGAAAGCTTTCGCATTCCAATCGTCGCCGGCATCTGGCCGCTCGTTTCCTTCCGCAACGCAGAGTTCCTCCATAACGAAGTTCCCGGTGTGCACGTGACGTCCGACATCATGGAGCGCATGCGCGCTGCCTCGGCGATCAGCAAAGAAGCAGGCCGTGACGAAGGACTGAAAATCGCGCGCGAGTCGTTAGCGGAAGTCCGCGACTTGATTCAGGGCGTCCAAGTCTCGGCGCCGTTCGGCAACGTGAAGTACGCGCTCGAAGTTTTCAGTGTACTGCCGGAGTTTGCCGTGTCAGAAGCCCGCGCGTAAGCAAGGGCTACGCTAGGAATCTAGCCCTCCCTGACAGTCGGGCTTCCGACACTCGACTCTCGTGCTACACTCCCTCACGCAGTGGCACAAACGTTTGCGAAGCGAATTCCCGGTCACCAACGAGTTCGCAAAATCAAGACTCGGGCACGCTATGAACAGCGCCGCTTAAAACGAATCTCCCGCACTGCGACCTTCGGCGGCCTCTTTCTTTCATTCCTCAAAATTGGCTTGACCGGCTTCGGTGGCGGCCTCGCGGTCCTGACTCAAATCCGTCATCTGGTTATTCAGGAACGGCGGTGGCTGACTGAGCATGACTTTGTCGAAGCGCTTGCGCTCGGACAAAGCCTCCCGGGCACCAGCGCGGGCAACGCGGTGACTTACATCGGATTTCGTTTGCGCGGTTGGCGCGGCGCGAGCGTGGCGCTGGCCGGATTCATCCTGCCGTCGATGCTGATGATGATCGTGCTGGCGATCTTCTATGACCGCTTTCGCTCACTCCCGAATACCGAGCAACTGTTTCACGGATTCAACGCGGCCGTGGTTGCGCTCATCGCCGTGACCGCGTGGCGCATGGGCAAGCACACGTCCAGCAAAGGCTGGCAGCGAATTCTGATCGTGCTGTCGTTTGCGGCGGTGATTTTTTTGAAAGCGACTGTGTTGGAAGTCATCCTGATTTCGGGCTTGATTGGCATCGGGATTGAGTCGTTTGCCGAGAGGCAACTGCCGCGTCTGGAGAGAATTCGCGGCTTTGCCACGCGCCGGCAGCAACGAATTCGATCGCGCCTCGCTGCTCGCGGATCAACCAAGCCACACCGATTCTTCGGCGGCTATTTGACCGAGGCGATGGCTGAAGAGCGCCTGCGGCAGATGAGCGAAGCCCTTGTCGCTCAGCCCGAAAATGACGAGGAAGACGAATTAGAAGAAACGCAGCCAGGCGGAAATCTTTTGCGCGGATTTGCCTGGCCCGCGATTCCTTTGGTTGCGAAACTTGGTCTGGCGCTCTCGGTCTCGTTCATCTTTCTACGCATCGGCGCGGTGACGTTCGGCGGCGGTTTCGTGATGATTCCCGAAATCGAAAACGAAGTTGTGAATTCGCATCACTGGCTGACGCATCAGGAATTCGCGGACGCGGCTGCGCTCGGACAAATCACTCCCGGGCCGGTCCTGATCATGGCGACGTTTGTCGGCTTTCGCGTGGCGGGTTTTCTGGGGGCCTTGTTCTCGACCCTCTGCGTTTTTCTGCCTTCATTCCTGATGACGATTGCGGCTGGCTCATCCTTCCGCCGCTTTCGTACGAATCGACAGATGCAGGCATTCCTGCGCGGCGTCGCGCCCGCGGTCACGGGATTGTTGGTGGCCGCTGCGTGGTCGGTCGCGCGCTCAGGCATTCACACCGTAATCGGCGGAGCGATGGCTGTGGCCATCGTCGTCATTCTCCTGCGCTATCGGCCTAACGCTTTTTATGTCTTGATGGGTGCGGGAGTGTTTCGATTTGTGCTGGCACTACTTCTCTGGTGATTAATTCTTTACGTACTTCCGCAACGCGTCTTCCAATTCCGGATACTGAAACTCAAATCCTGCCGCCATTAATCGCTTGGGTATTACTTTCTGACTCACGAGCAACATCTCATCGGCCATCTCGCCGAAAGTAAGCCGCGCTGCGAATGCCGGGATCGCCAGCGCCGTTGGGCGATTGAGTACGTGACCCAATGCCTTGGTAAATTCTTCATTGGTGACCGGATGGGGCGAAACGATGTTGACAGGTCCGCGGATCGAATCGTCATCAATCGCGAGCTTGATTGCATTCACTGCATCGTCGATCGCCACCCAACTAATGTATTGCCGACCCGATCCGACTTTACCGCCAACGCCCATCTTGAAAGGTGTCAGGAGCTTTGAGAGCATCCCGCCTTCCCGGGCCATGATTGGACCGAAACGAAGATTGACGACGCGCACATCAGCCTTCGTAGCAGGTTCAGTGGCCTTTTCCCACTCGCGGCACACACCCGCAAGGAAGCCGCCGCCTGAGTCGCTCTGCTCGTCGAGAAGCTCGTCATCGCGATCGCCATAGATTCCGGTGGCGGACGCGCAGATGAAGACGCGCGGCTTCTGCTCAAGCTTTGCGATCGCCTCGCTGATTAAATGCGTTCCGCCGACGCGGCTGTCGCGAATCTTTCGTTTTTGATCGTCGGTCCAACGGCCTGCAGCGATGTTTTCTCCGGCGAGATTAACGATGACGTCGAACCCTTCGAGCTTTGATGGCTCAATCGAGTCCTGATTTGGGTGCCATTCGATTTCGCCTGGCCTCGGCGCGGATCGAACCAGCCGAGTGATGTCCGCTCCTTCTCTCTCGAGAACGGGAATCAAGGCAGAGCCGACCAATCCGCTCGCTCCCGCGATAGCAATCTTCATCCTGAGTCTGGGTCCTCTTGCTGAGTTAACACACCGCGTCCTTGAATCCTACCCCACGAAGGCGACGAATGCACAGCGCATTTCATTGTATTTGTCGCAAAAAACTGTAGAATTCCCGCGCAAAATTCTTACCGAGCTGCCCCCGTGCGCCGCAAAGCGATAGTCCCGTTGCTCATCCTGGGAGCTAGCCTGCTCTGGCTAGTCGTTCCTCGTCGCGGTCTCACCCAATCCACCGGCTTGCGTCGTGTCACCAACACCACCGAAGAAGGCGTCAACTTGAATCCGTCAATCAGCGGCGACGGACGCATTGTCGCATTCGAATCTACGGAAGATGTAGCCGGCGCCGGCGGGACTGATCACTTTCGCGCTATCCGCGTAAACGTCGGAGTTGATCCGGCGACACTCTTTCAGATGGCCGGTTCGCGCGCGGTAGCTCCAGCGATTTCGCAGGATGGTTCGCGCATCGCGTTCGCTTCGAAAGACGATCCGCTCGGCACAAATCCCGATGGCAACTCCGAGATATTTTTGTTCGACGGCGCCAAGCTGATTCAAATCACAAGCACTTCGCCGGGAAGCTTATCCGACCGAGTTACCAACGGAAACTTCCAGCCGAGTATTTCCGACGATGGAAGGTTCATCGCGTTCTCGTCGAATCGAGATCTCGTTTCCCAAAACGCCGACGGCAATCTTGAACTTTTTGTTTACGACACAACCGCCAGCACGTTCAGTCAGTTGACGAACTCTTCCGGGATCGTTGGCTTCACCGACGCAAAGATTAGCGGGGATGGCTCGACCGTAGCTTCAATTCGCGACAACGGAACGACCGCGAGTGCGGCGCGCGATCTCGTAAAGCAATCGCGTGCGGCGGGAAGTTCGATCACGGTGCTGGCTGCCAGCGTCCAATCGTTGGCCATGACCTACGGCCGCGCCATCAGCGACGACGGCCAGCGCGTGGTTTATTCGGGGCAGACTGCGACCAACACCACGCAAGTTTTTATGTTCGATGGGCGCCTCGGCGGAGTTAACCGGCAAATCACTTCGCTGGGCGCACGCGTGACCGAAGTTCCCTTGCATCCTACGATCAGTGGCGATGGATCGCGGATCGCATTCGCCGCGCGCCGCAGCGTCACGGGCGCTGCGAGCAATTCTGATGGCGGCGTTGAGCTATACGTTTACGACCTGCCGACCGCGACGTTTTCCAAAGTCACGAATGCGCCATCGAGTGCGACCGCCGATGTGGTCTCGTCATTGAACGATGACGGTTCAGTCGTCGCGTTCAGCTTTCCAAGAATCCTCTCGGGCGCAGTCAACACCGGCGGCACGGAGAACAACTCGGAGATTTACGTCACCGGCCCACCGGTTCGACCCGCGAACGGAAGCCTAACGGCAATTCTGAATGACGCTTCGTTCGGGCACGAACCATCGGCCGTCAAAGCCGTCGCGCCGAACAGCATCGCTGCGGCGCAAGGATCGAATCTGGCGAGCACGACGCTGCAATCGCAGAAGCTTACCGACGGAACTTTCCCGACGAATCTCGGAGGCACACGCGTGACGGTCAACGGTCGCGCGGCACAAATCTTTTTTGTGTCGCCAACCCAGGTGAATTTTCTCTTGCCGTCGCAAACCGAAATCGGCACTGCTGAAGTCATCGTTACCAATGCCGAGAACTTCCCTTCCCGCGGGTCCGTGCCGACGCTGCGCGCCGCGCCCGGCATTTTCACCAAGACCGGCGACGGTATTGGTGAAGGCGTAGTCCTGAATAGCGACACGCAGCAGGAAGGGCCATTCGATCCAACGAACGGCAGCCTTCGTTTGAGCATCTTTACGACCGGCGCGCGTAATGCAATCCAAACGAGCGTTTCGATTGGCGGCCGTCTCATCAACGCTGAGTCAGTCAGCCCCTCATCAAGCATGCCCGGTTTGGACGAAGTTCACGTGCGTGTCCCGGCGGACCTGCGCGGAGCGGGCACGGTGAATCTTTCAGTGATCAGTGACGGCCGCGAGAGCAATCCCGTGAACGTCAACCTCCTCGGCGATCCAAGCCGTGCCATTTTCGTAAATGAAGTGCTTGCCGATCCGCCGACGGGAGCAGACGGAGACGCGAATCACGACGGCGTGCGCGATGGCACGCAGGACGAGTTCGTTGAACTCGTCAACGGCAGCACGAGCGAAACGATCGGCATGAGCGGCTGGACGATCAAGACGCGCGCGACCGGCAGCACGACTGAGACGACGCGGTTTACTTTCCCGGTTGGAACGGCGCTACCGGCCGGCGAAGCCGCGGTAATTTTCGGTGGTGGCACATTCAATCCAACAGATCCCGTTTTTGGCTGCGCGCAAGTCTTCAAAGCCACGTCAGCATCGTCGGGTCTCTCGCTGACGAACGGCGGCCTCACGATTCTCGTTCGCGATGGCGCCGGCAATCTGATCGCGCAGTTCTCTTACGGCGGATCGACGGGTCTCGATGGCAACTCGGCGCAATCGTTGACGCGTTCGCCGGATGTCACTGGCAGTTTCGTACCGCACACCTCGGCTGCGAACGCGAATGGCAGAAAGTTCTCGCCGGGATTAAGAACTGATGGAACGCCTTTCGGAAATTGTCCGGGCAAACTAACAAGCGTCACTCTAACGCCGGCGAGCACGAGCATCGTCGTGGGTCAATCGACGCAGTTCACCGCGCGCGCTCTCGATCAATACGGCCGCACGATGACCGGAATCCCAATCACCTTTGCATCGGACAACACTAGCGTCGCCACAATCGATTCGACTTCGACATCAGCCGGTGTAGCTACGGCCACGGTCAAATCGAAGAATCCGGGAGCGACGCACATCACCGCAACTGCGACAGACGGATCGACGACGGTTAACAGCGCCCAATCGACGCTCACGGTAACGGGGCCATCGCTCTCGATTAATGACGTGAGCCATAACGAAGGCAATTCGGGCACGACGACGTACACGTTCACGGTCAGCTTGACTACGCCAGCGCCCACCGCAGTGACGTTTGATATCGCGACGCAGGACAACACCGCGACGGTTGCTGACAACGATTACGTCGCGCGCAGTCTGACCGCGCAGACCATTCCCGCGGGCCAACAGACTTTCAGCTTCGATGTAGCGGTAAATGGGGATCAGAATATCGAGCAGACCGAAACTTTCTTCATCAACGTTACCAACGTGACCGGCGCGAGTGTTACCAAGAGCCAGGGCGTGGGGACGATTGTGAGCGACGACATCCCGCTCTTGAGTGTTAACGATGTTTCCTTGAACGAAGGAAACAGCGGCACGACCACGTTCGCTTTCACGGTGACATCGAGTTTGCCCGCGCCGTCGGGCGGCATCACGTTCGACATTGCTACGGCTGATGGGACAGCGACAGCCGGATCCGATTACGTTGCGCGTTCGCTGACCGGGCAGACAATCCCAGCCGGCCAAACGACGTACACGTTCAATGTTTCGGTGAACGGAGACACTCTGGTTGAGCCAAACGAAACCTTCCTCGTGAACATCTCGAACGTTTCGTCGAATGCCGGCGTGAGCGATGGCCAGGGTCACGGCACAATTCGAAATGACGACGCAGCGCTGCTGGTGATTAGCCAGTTGTATGGCGGCGGAGACAACTCAGGCGCGCCTTTCCGTAATGACTTCATCGAGCTTTACAACCGCGGCACAACAACGGTTGATTTCTCGTTGACTCCTTATTCGGTGCAGTACGCCGGGGTCGGCTCGAACTTCAGCAGCTCAAACAAGACGAATCTCACGACTGGATCGATCGCGCCCGGAAAATATTTTCTGATTCAGGAATCCGGCGGCACCACAAACGGAGTTGCTTTGCCAACGCCCGATGCGACCGGCTCGATTTCCATGGCCAGCACGTCAGGCAAAGTTGCGCTAGTCGTCGGCACGACTGCTCTGGCCGCCGCAAATTGCCCCGGTGATGACGGCAGTTCGCCGTTCAATCCGGGCGACGCCACCGTTGCCGATTTCGTCGGATACGGCAGCAGCGCTTCCAACGCAGGTCATTGCTATGAAGGCGCTGGTCCATCGGCGGCGCCGTCAAACACGACGGCGGACTTCCGCAAAGCCGGCGGCTGCGTGGATACGAACGAAAATGGCGCAGACTTTTTCACGGCATCGCCGAACCCGCGCAATAGCGCTTCTCCGATCGGCGATTGCAAACCCGACATCACGATTAATGACATCACCGTGACCGAGGGCAACACGGGAACAGTGAATGCAACCTTTACCGTCACCCTCTCTGCCGCGAGCGCGAACACAGTCACCGTCGATTATGCGACGGCCGACGGAACAGCCACCGCACCGGCGGATTATCAATCGGCAACAGGAACCGTCACGTTCAATCCAGGCGATTTGACTAAAACGATCACAGTCCTCGTAAACGGCGACACGTTGGATGAACCGAACGAGACTTTCTTCTTGAATTTGTCGAATCCAACGAACGGATCGATCGTGGACAATCAGGGTCAATGCACGATCAACGACAACGATGCCGCGCCTTCCCTGTCGATCAATGATGTGTCTGGCTCTGAAGGCGACAGCGGCACATCGCCGCTTGTATTCACCGTCTCGTTGAATGCGGCCAGCGGCCAGACGGTCACGGTCAATTACGCAACTGCGGACAATACGGCCGCGGCCGGTAGCGACTACCAATCTACGAGCGGCACGCTGACTTTCACTCCCGGCGACACGCAAAAGACGATCACGGTTCTCATCAATGGCGACACCACCTTCGAGCAGAACGAAACCTTCTTTGTGAATCTCACGTCACCGACGAACGCAAGCATTTCCGACGCTCAAGGTGTTGGCACAATCACAAATGATGATGCCGCGCCACCGACGCCTACGTTCTTCATCAGTGAGGTGAGTATCGCTGAGGGCAACAGCGGCACGTCCAACGCGATCTTCACCGTCACGCTGTCACCGACCAGCGCCAACACGACAACAGTCGATTACGCGACGGCTGACGGAACCGCGACTGTTGCCGGCAACGATTACTCATCGGCCAGCGGCCAACTTTCATTCGCCCCTGGCGACACGCAGAAAACATTTACGGTGACCATCAAGGGCGACACGCTGGTCGAACCTGACGAGACTTTCACCGTCAACCTGACGAACGCGACCGGCGGCGCTGGCATCGGCACGACGAGCGCAACCGGAACGATTCAGAACGACGACACACCGCAGCTCGTAATCAGCCAGGTTTATCCGGGTGGCGGGTTAACCGGAGCGTCTTTCACGAATGACTACATCGAATTGTTCAATCGCGGCACGACCACGGTTGATTTCTCGATCACGCCGTTCTCGGTTCAGTTCTTGAGCACCGGCGGATCGACTTGGTCCAAGACCGATCTAACTTCGGGAACTATGCTACCCGGTCATTATTTCCTGGTGAAAGAAACTTCCGGCGGGGCTACTGGCGCGGCGCTGCCAACGGCAGATGCCACCGGGACGATCAATCTGACCAGCACGACTGCCGGCAAAGTAGCGCTCGTAATGAACACGACCCTGCTTACGGGAAATTGTCCCGGAGATGACGGAAGCCCGCCGTTTAATCCTACGAACATGATCGATTTTGTCGGCTATGCGGGGACCGCTTCGACGGCGAATCATTGCTATGAAGGAAGCGGCCCGGGGTCGTTTGCGGTGAGCAACAACACGATCGCCGATTATCGAAAAGCCGGGGGCTGCACCGACACAAACGACAACGCCGGCGATTTCTTTACGTCAACACCTGCGCCGCGCAATTCGAGTTGGACGAACAACTGTGCCGGCGGTGCGTCGCCGAATCTTTCGGTCAACGATGTGACGGTCGCGGAAGGAAACAGCGGTACGACCACGGCAACGTTCACGGTGAGTTTGTCGGCGGCAGCGCAGGGCGCGGATGTCACGTTTGACATCGCGACTGCCGATGGGACCGCGACGACCGCTAACGGCGATTACGTAGCTAAGAGTTTGACGAATCAAGTCATCCCTGCAGGACAGACTACCTACACCTTCAGCGTCACGATTAACGGCGACACGAACGTGGAACCTGACGAGACTTTCCTGGTTAACGTAACGAACGTCGTTGGCGCCACTGTAGTCGATGGACAAGCTCAGGGCACAATTCAGAACGACGACTCGCCAACACTGTCCATTGACGACGTCTCGGCAACTGAGGGTGATAGCGGCACGAAGACGTTCTCGTTCCATGTAACTCTCTCGGCGCCGGCGCCCTCAGCCGTTACGTTTGATATTGCGACGGCTAACGGCACGGCCACGACGGCGGATAACGATTACGTTGGCCGCTCGTTAACGAATCAGACGATCGCGCAAGGCAGTTCATCTTACATGTTCGATGTAACCGTGAATGGCGACCAGAATATCGAGCCTAGTGAAACCTTCTTCGTAAACGTTTCGAACGTGAGCGGGGCTTCCGTTCTCGACGGCCAGGGGCAAGGCACGATTCAAAACGACGACAGTCCGATCTTGAATATCAACGACGTGACGAAGGCGGAAGGAAACTCAGGGACGACAACATTCACATTCACCGTGTCGTCAACCCTCCCGGCGCCCGCGGGCGGCATCACCTTCGACATTGCGACTTCAGACGGAACCGCCCAGGATCACAATCCGGCGAGTGAGGATAACGACTACGTGGCGAAAAGTTTGACTTCGCAAACGATTCCGGCCGGGCAATCCACGTACACGTTTGATGTGACTGTCAACGGCGACAAGATTGTCGAGCCGGATGAGACTTTCAACGTTACGATTTCGAATGCCTCCGGGGGCGGTGCGACCATCGGCGACGGAAGCGGTGTCGGCACAATTCAGAATGACGACACAGCGAATCTCGTCCTCAGCCAACTCTACGGTGGCGGCAACAACTCGGGCGCGACCTTCCAAAACTATTTCGTCGAGATCTTCAATCGCGGGACCACGACCGTGAACTTCGCCATTACACCCTATTCAGTGCAGTACGCTTCACAAACGGGGAGCTTTTCAGGCAGCGCCAGTAATTTCCTGGCGCTTAACTCCGGCACTCTTGTTCCCGGTCAGTATTTCCTGGTGAAGCTTGCCGGCGGCACCACGAACGGAGTTGCACTTCCTGCGGAGGGTGCTGTCAACACTTCGATAAACATGTCCGCAACCGACGGCAAGGTAGCACTCGTCGTTGGAACATCGGCCGCTTCGACATCTGCCGGTGGTTGTCCAACGGGCGTCACGGTTGCCGATTTGGTTGGGTATGGCGGAGCAAACTGCTCAGAAACGACCGCTGTTGCCGCGTTGTCGGCGACCACGTCGGCACTGCGAAAGACCGACGGTTGCACCGACACAGACAACAACTCCGCGGACTTCACTACGCCGACGTTGACCTCGGGCACGCCACCACGCAATTCGTCTTCGCCCGTCAATGACTGTAACGCGCCGCCGAACCTCACTATTAACGACGTGAGCGCTTCTGAGGGCAATAGCGGCACCAAGACATTCACCTTTACCGTAAGCCTGTCGAAACCTGCGTTGGCTGGCGGTGTCACGTTCGATATCGCGACTGCGGACGGCACGGCGACAGTGGCTGGCAACGATTACGTGGCCAGGACCCTGACTTCGCAAACGATCGCGGCTGGCCAGCAAACGTACACTTTCGACGTCACCGTCAACGGCGATACGACGGTTGAGTCGGACGAAACATTCTTCGTCAACGTTACCAACGTAACTGGCGCGACAGTTCTTGACGGACAGG
>JAJPKD010000259.1 GCA_021323895.1 Acidobacteriota bacterium
CGGGCCCTCGTTGAAGGACTACAAACCTATTAATTGGAAATGGGCCCGCCCGCTACCGCAGGCGGTTCTGACTTCATGATCGTTCATCTCATCGACGGCACCTACGAACTGTTTCGCCAGTTCTACGGTCTGCGTCGTTTCCACAAAACTGATCCGCCGTTCGGCGCTGTCAACGGCGTCCTCGGCATGATTGTCAAGATGCTTGAGGACGGCGCGACGCACGTCGGTGTCGCCACCGATCACATCATCGAATCTTTCCGGAACGATCTTTGGCCGGGCTACAAACCCGGCGTGGGAATCGATCGCGCTTTGCTCTCGCAGTTTCATCCACTCGAAGACGCGCTCGCTGCAATGGGAGTTGTCGTTTGGCCAACGGTCGAATTCTAAGCGGACGATGCGCTGGCAGCAGCCGCACATCTCGCCGCAAAAAATAAGAAGGTCGAAAAGGTCTGCATCTGGACGCCTGACAAAGATCTCGCCCAATGCGTCGTCGATGATCGAGTCGTGCAAATTGATCAGCGGCGCAACATCATTCGTAACGAAGCAGGTGTGATCGAAAAGTTCGGCGTCGCGCCAAAGTTCATTCCCGATTATCTCGCGCTGGTCGGCGACGCCGCTGATGGTTATCCGGGAATCAAAGGGCTCGGATCGAAAACCGCCGCCTCGCTCATTAATCGCTTCGGCGCGATCGAGAAATTTCCCCGCGAGACTCTGAGCGATACGAATCGCGAGCTTGCTCTTCTCTTCAAAACCCTCGCCACGCTACGCATCGATGCGCCGCTGGGAAAGGCACGAAAGGTCGAGAATCTGCGCTGGAAAGGCGCAACTCCCTCGTTTGATTCAGTTGCGGCGAAAATGGCCAGCGCGCGTCTGCTTCAGCGCGTTCATGCACTGGAATCCAGGCTCTAAACCTACACCGGCGTCGAAAAATTTTGGTAGTCGCGCAGTGCCCTTCTCCGCTACTCTGTTGATTGCATGAGCGTTTGGAAGACGCTTCTAAAAATCGCCATCCACGCGCCTTCGCCACATAACGTCCAACCGTGGCGAGTTCGAATTCTTTCGGAAAGCCAAGCCGACCTACTCCTAGAAAAGCGCCGCACCCTGCCGAAAGAGGATCACACCGGCAGTTTTATCATCCTCACAATGGGCCTGTTCATCGAGGCGTTGACGATCCTCGCTGCCAATAGGTCGTTAGCGCTGAGTTACGAGCTTTACCAGGAACCGTCACGGTTCACGCCTGAGCACATCGCGAAAGCGGAAGACGAGTTGCTGCCATTTGCGAAGCTGACTCTGGTCCCCAAAGACACTAACAGCATTTCAACCGCCCTTGCGCAGGATGCGCGCGCTCCGTTTGATGAAACTCTATTCTTCACTCGTCGCACATCTCGCATCTCGCTTCTGCCAAAAGCGATTCCGCCGACTGACGTCGAAGCTTTATCAAATCTTGCGCACAATTGGGGACAAGCGTATTCACAGGTAACCTCGCCGGAACTAATCGAACAGATTCTCGAACACAACATCGATGCGCTGTTTCATGATCTGAACTCACCTAAGTATCACGACGAAATTGTTGAGTGGTTTCGCTTCACCGATCGGCAATCGCAACGCGAACGCGATGGGCTCGACTATCGGTGTATGAATTCTTCGCGAACTTCGTTTTGGCTCGCAGCGCGCGTTCCGCAATTGATGCAGTTGCCCATTGCGCGGCCCTGGCTGAAGAAGATTTACCGAAAACAGCTTGGCCTTGTGCCAACAATTGGGATGCTCGCGGGACCCTTCTGGGATCCGGCGAGCGCATTCGAAACGGGGCGGTTCCTCATGCACTTTTGGCTGGAACTAGCGAAACGAAATCTTTATCTTCATCCGTACGGCAATCTGGTGACAAACAAGGCCGCCGCCGAGTGGTGTCGCGAAGCCATCGGCATCTCTGATATCTGGCTGATTTTTAAGATAGGTTTTTCCGACGAACCGCCCGAGAGCTATCGTCGCAGCATCGAGGAGGTGCTGGTTGATTGATCGACTAGTAACGGGCGCAACTCTCTGGTTGCTCTGGATCGTGCGCCGCATCATTAGCCGCGATCGTCGAGCTTACATGCTGCTCAGCGCCGGCCCTCTTCAGCCTTGGCTGGCAAAGATCGGAATGCTGCGCGCGCACGCTGTCTATCTCAAAGCGAAGGATCATTGTCCCGCGTATCGCGAGTTTCTCAATCACGAGGGCTATCGACACAACGGACGTTGGCGACTATCGAATCTGCCCATCACAACCAAGGAAAATTACGTCAAGAAATACTCGATCGTCGAGCGTTGTTACGACGGCAGGTTGCCGGCTGCCGGTGTGGTCATCGACGAATCTTCCGGCTCGTCCGGCGTGCCGAACAACTGGGTGCGTAGCGCGGAAGAGCGTGACGATGTCAAACGCATTCTGCAACTGAATTATCAACTGATCTACCACGACAGGGGTTGTATCCTGCTGAACTGTTTCGCACTTGGGCCTTGGGCGACGGGCATGAACGTGTCAATGTCGTTAGTTGACGTTGGAATTTTGAAATCGATTGGGCCGGATCAGAAGAAGCTGGAAAATACTCTCGAGATTTTCGGCACGGATTATCGGTACCTCGTTTTCGGTTATCCGCCGTTCATCAAATCCTTTATCGATACGACGAAGCTGGATCTTTCCAACTACCGGATGGACTTGATTGTCGGCGGCGAAGGAATCTCGGAACCGCTACGCACGCACCTGCTGAAGTATTTTCAAAGCGTGATTTCGTCTTACGGCGCGTCCGATCTAGAAATTAATATCGGCGTCGAGACTGAACTGACGATCAATCTGCGCCGGTTGTGCATGAAGGATCGTGAACTTTGCGAAGCACTGTTTGGTCGCGACATGCCGCCGATGATCTTTCAATTCAACGCGCTCGATTACATCATCGAGACGACCGCGGACGGCGAACTGCTCTTCACGATTGGAAGGCAAACCAGCGCCGCGCCAAAGATTCGTTACAA
>JAJPKD010000072.1 GCA_021323895.1 Acidobacteriota bacterium
CAGGGAAGACCGGAAGCCAATCCTGATCGTTATCAGCGATCCGGATCAGGTTGAGCGCTTCATCGTCACGAAATCACAGTCTTTCGAACGCCTCGCTGAGACCTTTTGGCCCGGACCTCTCACGTTGATAGGGAACTCCAATCGCGAACTGCCAAACGAGATCACTGCCGGCACAAAAACTGTTGGCGTGCGTCTGCCCGACGATGATAAAGTGCGCGCGCTGGTTAGGGCCTGCGGCGGCGCACTCACGGCAACCAGCGCCAATCCCTCACACGCTGCACCGGCCAGTAACGCTCAAGCTGTTCAGAATTATTTCAGCGGCGCGATCGATCTGATTGTCGATGGCGGAGAGTCGTTGACGGATCGTCCATCGACGGTGGTTGACGTGTCGAGTGATCAGCCCAAGTTGATTCGCGAAGGCGTGATTTCATGGTCGGCAATACAGAACCGGCAGCGGCAATGAGCGTGACAGAAGGGTTGCCGGCATTCTGTCGGCGGGCCTGCGAGCATCCTTGCTCGCGTCCTGGCTAACTACAAAGAGCCGGCAAGGATGCCGGCGCACCGCAGGCAAGATGCCTGCGATCCTATGAGCGCAAGTAATGACGATGGGCACCATCGAACAACGCAGACATCCGCGCGTCAACGTAGATTTTTTCGCTGATTGGGGTTGGGGACCGGAGTGCGAGTTTTACGATCGCGTGACGAGCCTCAGCATCAGTGGATGTTTTCTCGCGACCAAGCGAGAGCTTGATTCAGGACAGGAAATTTACCTGCGTTGGAGTGCCGAGCGCGCTGGAACGATTTCCTTGAAAGGCGCAGTCAGATATCAGCTTCGCGTGATGGAGGGCGCGCCACCAACGGGCGCCGGTATCGAGTTTGTGAACGTCCCAGGTGAGAGCATGAAGAAGCTCGAAATGTTGATGTCCAGTAATATTTGACTGCCGTCAGGATGACGGCGACCCGCAAGCAAGATGCGTGCGCTCCTACTGCACCGTTAGGTCTTTCACAAATCCCCAATCGCCGCTTGCGTTGATGTGAATGTTGCCGACGCTCTTTTTCGCGACAATCATGTTCGCTTGATACCAAAGCGGAAGCACCGGCATATCGCGGCTGACGATTTCCTGGGCCTTCGCGTACAACGGGGCGGCTTTCGCGTGGTCGTAGGTGTTTACGGCTTCTTCCAAAATCTTATCGAGTTCCGGATTCTTGTAGCGGCTGCGATTACGCGACGCGCGTGTTTCGGGCGGAATCTCAGAAGACGCAAACAAGTCGCGGTAGAATATCGGATCTTGATTGCCGCCGACCCACTGACCGTAGCTCATTTGAAATTGGCCGCGACGCAGGAATTCAAACAGCACGTTCAACTCAGACGTTTCGATCGACACCGGAATACCGACGTCCTTCAGATAGTTTTGAATCACGCCGGCATACTGTCGCGCTGAGGCGCTGCTCCCGGAAATCCTGAAGATAATGGGTTTGCTGAATCGCATCTGTGGGCCATCGCCGTCGGGATCGCGAAAACCGGCTTCGTCCAATAACCGCTTCGCGGCTGCGGGATCGAATTTGTAAGTCGTCCCGTCGGTATAGGCCCAGGATTCCTTCGGCAGAATCGCATGAGCAATCTCGCCTTGTCCTTGAAGTAGATCGCGAATCATGCCTTCGCGATCGACCGCATAGGCGATCGCCTGTCGCACCTTCACATTATCGAGCGGCGCTTCCGTCGTATTGAAAGTCAGCAGGTTTACATTTGATCCGGGAAACTTGTGCACGTTCAGATTTGCATCCTGACCCAAAGATTTGATCGCATCCGGCGACAAACTTGTCGGCAAGGGGGCGATGTCAACGCGACCGGCGCGCAACTCAGCTTGCAGCGCGTTCGAGTCACTGATTACACGCGCGCGCAAATTCTGAATGTGCGGTGCTCCCTCGTAATAATTCGGGTTCGCTTCCATGTCCACGACTTGCTGCGACGAATCGTAGCTCTTGAACTTGAAAGGCCCGGTACCGAGCGGGTGAGTCTTCTGCGATTCGTAACTGTCCTTGGGGATGATGGCGATGGGAACGAGATTCGGCAGTAGCCCCGTCCACTGCTTGTTCAGTTGAATCACCAGCGTGTTCGGGTCGGGCGCGGTCACGCTCTTTACGTAAGCGGTCTTGTTCGCGCCCGAGCCTTCGAAGAAACTCGCTGCCTTGGCAAAGGTTGAAGCCAGGACCGTGTCGAGGGTGTACTTCGCATCAGCCGAAGTGAATGAGCGGCCATCGTGGAACGTGACGCCCTGTCGCAAAGTGAAGGTGAATGTGAGCCCATCTTCAGAGCGCTGAATGTTCGACGCAAGTTCGGGAACGTAGTCGAACTTCTCGTCCTTCTTCACCAGCGAATTGAACATCAGCGAGCGGACGCGTTCGCTGGCGGCATCGACCGATGGCGAACCGATCGGATCGATGGTCTTGACGTTGTCTGACAGCGCGATCACAAAAGCATTGCTGCGCGTGCGACGACAGGCACTTGGCATAATCACCAACGCCAAAGCCAATAGCAGCAAGACAGCGCAGCGCGCGACTCGCTGCTCGA
>JAJPKD010000280.1 GCA_021323895.1 Acidobacteriota bacterium
GGAAACTTTGAGTAGCGCCAGAACTCAATCACCTGCTTCACGCGATAGACGCCGTAGATCGCCAGCACGAATAGAATCCCGAAGTAAATAATCAGCACCGTCCAATCGAACGCATCGATATGGTAAAGCGCACTAATATTGAGATTAGTCTTGTAAATCGGATCGCAGAAGCCGGGCGAATCAATACACAGATCGCCGGTTATGGGCGTCGGACAGAACCAACCCTTTTCCAGACACTGGACGGGATCTATGGCGGCGGCGAGTAGTGCTAACACGATAACGGTTGAATCAGGCGTGAAAATTAATCTGGCTACGCATTCTAACGTAGCACGTAAGCTCTCTCAAAGCGGCTCTCAGAGTGAAGTAAAACTTTAATGAAATATGCCAGCGGGCATTTAGTAAGAGCCGATCCGCCGCATCAAATCCTGAAAGCGAGGGTCCGGGCGCAAATTGTTCCACTTGGGATCGACGGTCAGGAGAGCCACCTTTACATCCCGCTGCTCGAACGCTTTTCCCAGCCATTCGATTGCTTCATCGACTTGGCCGACTCCGTTGTAGCCCAACGCGATGGCGTAAGGCGTCACATAATGCTCGCGCCGCTTCAAATCCTCCAGCATCGCTTTCGCTTCCGCTTGCTTACCCGACTTTGCCAGCGCATAAATCGCATGCGCGACAGCTTCAGAGTTGTTGTTCGAATTGTCGCTGGCTTTCGTGGCTTCGGAGATTGCTTCCGCATACATCTTCTTCTCGATAAGCACTCTGGACAGAAACATATGAGGCAGCCAAAACCTTGGTTCCATTTCGATTGTTTTCCGCAAGCGGTCGATCGCTTCGTCATACTTTCCGGCAAAGAACAGGCACTGTCCCTCGACTGCGTTATTTCTCAAGTTCAGCGGCTCAAGTTCCTGGCCGCGCTTCGCTTCAACTAGCGCCTTCTCGTGCCGACCCATGCTTGAGAGCAGTTGCGCGTAGCCCATGTGAGCAGTCGCGTTATTGGGATCAAGCTCGAGCGCTCGCAAGAACTGTCTCTCGGATTCTTTCCAATCCCAATCGAACCAATAGCCGATCACTCCAAGTTCCGCGTGAGCGTCGGACAGCGCCTCGTCAATTTCAATCGCCTGTGATGCGGCTGTCTTCGCCTTCGGCAGGACCTCGATTGCGGGAACGTCACTGGTGAGTGCGAGGGAGCGATATGAAGCGGCGAGTCCGGTGTAGGCAAGCGTGTAAGATCGGTCGAGTGCGATCGCCTGTTGATAAAGGGCAATTGACTTGTCAATCTCCGGCCGCGTCAGGCGGAAATAGTGATAACGGCCATTGAGATAGAGCTGATATGCTTCAGTGTTCTGCGTATAGTTTCGCGTAACTCGCTGCTCGTCTGCCCCTGATAGTCGCACGCGCAACTGGCGCGAGACATCGCGCGCGATCTCGCTTTGCAGTGTCGCGAGATTGGTCAGCGATCGATCATAGTCGTTACTCCACAAGGCCGTCTCGGTTTTCGCGTCAACAAGCTCGACGTGAAAGTTGAGATCGTTCCCACGTTGTTTCAAGCTCCCAGCCAAAATCGCCTGCACGTTAAGCTCGTTGCCGAGTTGTTGCGACGGTAGTTCTTTGCCTTTGTAGCGGAAGACCGAACTGCGAGCTTTGACTGAGAGCTGTGGTAATTGCGAGAGACTCGTAATCAACGAGTCAGTCATCCCATCTGAAAGGTACTCGACGTCGGTGTTGCCGCTCTCGTTCTTGAATGGCATAACCGCGATGGTTGAGATTTGCGGTTGCCGAGCGCGGTAGGCCCAGATAGCAAAACCCATGGCCAGAGCTAACAGCGCGACCAAACCGGCGACGATCAAATAGCGACGCCTCGAATGCTCAGCCGTCACCTTTGGCCGATCATGAATCGTCGGTTCGGATTGATTCTCTGCGGTAGTAGATGCGGACTTCGCGCTTTCCTTTGAAGCTGCGGAATTGATGACGCGTTGGCCGCCCGTGCTGAGGTTGAACTGTCGCAAGAGCGCATCAAAACGCGGGTCAACTCGCAGTGGATCGTAAAAAGGATCAGCTTGAATGAGCAGCGCAAAGACATTGCGCTCCGCGCAAGCCTTCTTGAGCCACGCGAACGCTTGCTCGACATCACCCAGTCGAACAGAGGGGCGAACGAACTTGATTGCCGGAATGTATTTACCTGCGGCTGATACTGCGTTGAGTTGTTCAAGGCGCTTCTCTGCCAGGCCGCGCACCGCCGTCGCGAAATCTCGCTCCTCAAATAACTTTTGCAGCAGCGACGCCGCGTCAGCTTCGCACGTCAGTTCCAACGCTTTGCGGCAATGCTTAATCGCCTCGGCAAAATGTCCTTTCTGCTCCAGCGCGTCAGCGAGGCCTTCATGAACCATGGGATTGTGCTCATCCAGCTCCAGCGCCTGCTCGAATTGCGCGACAGCTTCGTCGTAACGCCGCGCGAGGTAGTAACAGAAGGCGAGGTTATTACTGACACGGACCGAAAGCGGATCGAGCTCGACCGCTTTTTGTGCCTCGCCAATGGCGGCATCAAATTGTCCTTTGGTCAGCAGATAATTCGAATAGAGATAGTGTATCTCCTGAAATTTGGGATTGAGCTCGACGGCGCGTCGTGCTTCGCGCTCAGTTGCCTCAGCATCGCGATAGTAAACCATCGAGATGCCCGCGAGATCGTTATGGACTTCGGCCAGCGTATCGTCGAGTTCCATCGCCCGCTGGTTCGCTTCAATCGCTTTGGGCCAGCCAATCTCCGGCGGCACAAATCCAAAGGCTGAACCGAAGCCGAAATAGCTGCTCAGTCCGCAATATCCCAGGGCGTAGTTCGGATCGGCTTCGACCGCCCGCTGAAAGAATTCGCGGCTCTTGTGAAAGTCTTCCGGTGTCGATTTCCACCAGTAGTAACGGCCTTTGAGATAGAGTTGGTACGCCTCGACATTTTCGGTGTAACGCTTCAGCACCGCGTCCTTTTCGCTCTTGAGCAGCGTAACTTTTAATGCATCGACAACGGAGAGCGCGATTTCGTCCTGCACGTCGAAGATGTCCTGCAACTCGCGGTCGTAGCGCTCCGACCAGAGGTGGAAGCCGGCCGACGCATTGATAAGCTGCACGGTGATCCGCAGCTTGTTTCCCGACTTGCGCACGCTGCCTTCCAGGATTGAATTAACGTTCAGCGCGCGCCCAATGCCGCTCGCGGTTGCACTCTTGCCTTTGAAAGAAAATGCTGAAGTTCGCGCCGCGACTTTCAGGTTCTCGACTCGGGTGAGCGCGTTGAGCAACTCTTCCGACAGGCCATCGCAAAAATATTCATTCTCGGGATCGGCGCTCATGTTGATGAAAGGGAGGACGGCGATTGAGATGACGTCTCGCTCAGGCGGCGACGCTGCTTTCGAAGTTGCAGCGATGACGCTGCCGGCTTCGAGGTTCTTCGCCAGCTTCTTCAAATCCGCGACCATTTCACTCGCGCTTTGGTACCGTCGATCGCGATCTTTTTCGAGAGCCTTAAAGACGATTCGTTCCAACTCAGCGGGAACATCGATTCTGTAAACCGAAAAAGGCGCCGCAGGTTTTTCGATCACCGCAGCCATGGTGTCCAAAGCTGTCTCGCCCTGAAACGGACGCACGCCCGTGACGAGTTCGTAGAGGATCGCGCCGGCACTCCAGAGATCCGTGCGCGAATCAAGCGGCAGGCCGCGGGCTTGTTCGGGCGACATGTAAGCCGCGGTGCCGATCACGGTGCCCGCTTCAGTTTCGGTCTGCGATTGGTTTGACGGTCCGCCATCATCGCTGTATTTCGCGACGCCAAAGTCGAGCACTTTCAGCAAACCGTCGGCGCGCACCATGATATTCGCCGGCTTGATGTCGCGATGAATGATGCCGGCCGCATGCGCTGCTGAGAGCGCGCTGCCGATCTGAATCGCGATCTCTATCGCGCGGTCAGCAGCAATCGTACCTTTCTTGATCAAATCCTGAAGCGTCTGGCCATCGACAAACTCCGTCGCGATGAAGGGATGCCCGCCGTCTTCGCCGATTTCGTAAATCGTGAGAATGTTCGGATGATTGAGGGCTGAGGCCGCAAGCGCCTCGCGCCGAAATCGCTTCACGCGATCTGACGCGGCCGAATCGTAACCCAGCAATAGCTTCACGGCGACCGGACGATTCAAACGCTCGTCATGGGTCAGGTAAACTTCGCCCATGCCACCCATGCCGAGCGCCTTGATTACTCTGTAAGGCCCAATCTGTTCCGGCAGCTTGCGCGGTGAAACCGGCGAGAGAAGTTCGGTGGCATCTTCGAGCGAAGCCACCGCCGGCTTTTCGAGGAAGCTCGCTTGCGCATCGTGTTCGGCAAGCAATGAATTGACCTCGCGGAGCAACTCACCGTCGCCGGCGCAGGCAGAATCGAGAAACTTCGCGCGGGCTTCGGGTGCGTGCTCCAAAGCCTGCTCGAACAATTCAGTAACTCGCTGCCAGGATTGCTGCGGTGTCGTCATCTGCTCATTCGTCACATCTCGCGTCAAATCCGTTCTGGTTTTACGATTGCCCACGACTTACCGGTTGAAGCCGACGCGCCGCATCAAATCCTGGAATTTCGGGTCGACGCTTAGATTATTCCATTTCGGTTCGACTTTCAGAAAAACCAACTTCGGGTCTCGCTCCTCAAACCCACGCTCCAGCCAGGCGAGCGTTTGGTCGCGTTCGCCCAAGCCGTGGTAGAGAAGTGCGATGTGGTAAGGCGGGACGTAACGCTCCTTTGATAATTTTAACAATTCTTCAAGCAGGGCCCGGGCTTCGGCTTGTTTGCCGGACTTCGCCAAAGCGTAACCAAGGAACGCGGTGGGTTGGGTGCTGCCAGAATGTTCTTTTGCCTTGCGTGCTTCGGCGATGGCTTCCGAGTACATTCCTTTCTCAATATAAGCGCTGGAGAGAAACACATGAGCGAGCCAAAAATTCGGATCCAGCTCAAAAGTCTTCTGCAGCGTGGCTAACGCCTCATCGGTCCGTCCGGCGTGAAGCAGATACAGGCCTTCGCTGGTGTTGATGATCATATTCAGCGGGTCGAGTTCTCTCGCCCGTTTTATTTCGGCGAGTGCTTCCGCATGCCGTCCGGTGTTTGAAAGTAGGTGCGCGTAAGCCCAATGACTGTCCGCGCTATTGGGGTTGAGTTGCAGCGCCCGTTTGTATTGAGCTTCGGCGGCGTTCCAGTCCCAGTCGTACCAGAATATGGTGAAGCCCAAACCGGCATGACCTTCCGCCAGCGTGTCATCTATCTCGATTGCCTTTTGCGCCGCCGCTTTCGCTTGCGGGAAGACTTCGGTTGAACGTCGATCCGTGGAGAGTGAAAGGCCACGATATGCCGACGCGAGTCCGACATAGGCGAGCGCGTAGTTGGGATCGATGTCAATCGCCTGTTGGAAATACGAGATGGCGGTTTGAATTTCCTGCGGCGTCAATTTGAAGACGTGGTAACGCCCCTTGAGATAAAGCTGATAGGCCTCGGTATTCTCGGTGTAGTTCCGCGCCACTTTCTGCGCCTCAGCCCCCGATAACCGCGCTCGCAGTTCCCGGGAAACGTCACGCGCAATCTCGCTTTGCAGCGCCACCAGGTCCGTTAGTTTTCGATCATACTGCTGGCCCCACAGTTGATTTCCGTTGCGCCCATCGACCAACGACAAGTAGAGCGTCAAGTCGTCGCCGCGTTACACCACGCGGCCGCTCAAGATCGCCTGCACGGATAATTCTGAGGCGGCTTTTTGCGGCTCGATCTCTTTACCTTTGTAGCGGAAGACGGAGCTGCGCGCCTTGACTGACAAATCCGAGAGTTGCGAGAGGTTGTTGATAAGCGACTCTGTCATTCCGTCCGACAGGTACTCGACATCAGCGTTCCTTGTCTCATTGACGAACGGCAGAATCGCTATCGATGAAATCTGCTGTGGTTTATTGGCGAAGTATTTGAAGTAAGCAAACGCTGCGGCAGAGCCGACTACGATCAAAGCGAACGCAAGTAAGAGTACGCCTCGTCTATGGCGCTTGATCTCATTAACCAGGTACTCGGCGCTGGATGTCGAACGTGGCGCTGATGCGACGGAAGTGCCGACTCCAGTTCGTGAAAGAGTCGATGCGGGCGTAGCTTCGCCGGCCGTTGCTTTGGCCAACTCGATCCTGGTTCTCAGTTCTTTCAGATCAGTGAGTAGCTCGTTCGCGGTCTGATATCGGGCGTCCTTCTCTTTGCGCAGCGCGCGGGTGACAATCCAGTCGAGCGCTTCCGGCATGTCAACCGCATATCGAGTCAGCGGGGCCGGCGTTTTCTCGATCACTGAATTGATGACATCAGGGATCGTGTCGCCGGAAAAAGGTTTCCGTCCCGCGACGGCTTCATAGATCACCACGCCCAGACTCCAAATGTCCGTGCGCGCATCAACCGGCAAGCCGCGCGCCTGCTCGGGTGACATGTAAGGAGCAGTACCGATCACCGTACCTTCAGCGGTTTGCACTTGTTTCAGGGTCGACGCCTCTGATTCGCCGGTGGAAGGTTTTTCGGTGAGCTTAGCAATGCCAAAGTCGAGCACTTTCACAAAGCCATCTCGCCGGATCATGATGTTCTCCGGCTTGATGTCCCGATGCACGATGCCCTTTTCGTGTGCGGCCGCCAGCGCGGTGGCCACTTGAATGGCGATCTCCAGTACGTCCTGAAGGGGCACGTCAGCTTGATCGAGTCGCTGACGCAATGTTTCGCCTTCCACTAACTCACTGGCAATGTAATAGACGCCTTCAGTCTGATCGATGTCGTGAATCGTGACGATGTGTGGGTGATTCAAAGCGAGGAGCGTGCGCGCCTCTTGCTGGAACCGGGCGACGCCTGATTTGTCTCCCGCAAAACGCCCGGTTAACAGTTTCAAAGCGACATTGCGGCCTAATTTGTCCTGGGCGACGTAAACTTCTCCCATTCCGCCGCGACCTAGCAGCGTGTCGATGCGATATTGCCCAAGCTGTTGGCCAGTACGCAACGGATGTGGTTGCTCGGCTATTTGATCCGCGATGGCAGCAACCGCCGGAGACTCAAGGAAACCGGTTTCCGCATCGTGTTGGGCCAGAAGTGATTCGACCTCGCGAAGGAAATCAGCATCGCCAGCGCAAGCAGAGTTCAGGAAATTCGCGCGGGCTTCGGTCGGTTGCTCCAAAGCCTGGTCGAACAACTCGGTGACTCGCTGCCAGAATTGTTGAGAGTCCGCCATCAGATCAGATTGCCGTGAATAATTCGCGGCGCGGATGTTAGTCAAATCCTGAGCAGTATGCAGTCAGTATTGAGGGGAGGCAACTATCGCTAAAACCTCGTTCGGCGCGGATGACGTCTCGGGCGAAACTGGCGAGACAGAGATACAGCGTCACCTTATTTGCTTGTCGAGCAGCACTACGTCGCTGGTTTCAGCATTGCGGACAAACGCGAGTGAACGTCCTCGGGGTGACCAGTCGAAAACGAGAATTTGTTCTGCTTTGAAATTCGTAAGTTGTTTTGGCGCTGTTCCATCAAGGGGCTGAACCCAGATGTCCGACACACCACCGGTGTTGTTTGTGAACGCAATCGCTCGTTGGTCAGGTAACCAGCGAACAAATCGCGTCTCTCTCGCCGCGGTGATGGGAAAGTCGAACTTTAATAGAGGTGGGCCGCCACTTGATGGGACAATCCCGATTCTCCAACGCGATTTTTCCACCTGGGGATCGAGATAGTAGTAAGCAATCATTTGGCCGTCGGGCGAGACCTGGGGCCATACCGCCCGAGTCTTGGTCAACTGTGTCGCTTCGCCTCCGTCAACCGGGACTCGCCACAGTCTCGGCTCCATTATCTCGCGTTGAAATGCCAGCCACGATCCATCAGGCGCGCAAGTGGGGTAATAATCGTCGTCACCGCTGGTTAGTTGTTTGGGGTTTGAGCCGTCCGCGTCCATGCGCCAGATGTTGGAATTCCCGTTGCGCTCAGAAGCGAAGAAGATGTACCGACCGTCAGGAGAAACTGAGAGTCCCTGGGTCACGCGCGCGTCCGTGGAAAGTTGTTTCGGGTTCGAACCGTCTGCGTTCATTACCCAAATCTCGGCTGTCCCGCCTGCGCGCGAGCGATAGACGATCCGCCCATCAGGTGTCCATGCCAGGTCTTTTTCTGATCCGACTTCGGAGGCGATTTGCTTGGCGCGTGTCGCATCTCCCTCAGGCGCGACCCAGATGGTGGAGACGGAATTTTCCAGCACAGCTGCCAGTTTGCTCGAGTCAGCGGTGAGGCTGAGATCGCGGTAGTCGTTCAGATCGTGTGTGACACGAGTCGCCTCGCGACTGCTCGATGAGATAAACCAGATTTGCTCAGGGCCGGTCGCGCTTTCTCTCGCCGTCACCAGCAGGCCGTTCTGGTCTGCGAGCCAAACAGGTTGCCCAACATTACTCCATCGTTTGGAGGTCAGCGGCTTGTACGAACCATCGGCCACATTAATTCCGATCACAGTCTCGTATCGGCCCCGCTCGTCGGTAAGTCTTGCCTGGCAGGCGATGGTTCTTCCATCAGGTGACCACGCGGGAGCGTTCCAATCCATACGAAAGAACTCCGGCTGCCGCAGCACCGCCAGCGCCCGCTCGTTAGTGCCGTCGGTGTTGGCAATCAGGAGGCGACTCAGGCTCTTGTCGCCCCTCACAAACGTCATCAGACTGCCATCGGGTGAGAAATCAAGTGGGTAGACATCATAGGCCACCATGGTGGACTCGCCGCCCTGCAAAGACACGCGATAGAGTCCCGTATCGCCTTTGTCTCGATCAAGAGTGACGTAATAAATCCAGTTGCCATCTGGCCCAAAAGTTACCCAGACAAATTCAGCAGGAGAAGGCCCGGCGATTCGTGAGCCGGTTGGCGCGTTTACCGGTTTGACCCAGAGGCTGTCACCGCCAGCGTCGGCGGTCATATGCGCCACATATTTTCCATTGGGCGAAATGGCCGCATGTGTCACTCTGCCAAACGTCGTGAGTCGCGAAATGTTCATGTCGGCGAACGGTACGACTGGGCCGGCAACACGAGCGCCGCGACTCTTGAAATAAATCGAGAGACCCACAACTCCGGTGAGCAAGGTAAGAATACCAAGTGCCAACGCCACGCGGTGCCGCTTGATTTGCGCGACGACAAACTCACTGCTGGAAACGAATGTAGTCGTCCCGCGAGTTCCGACTACCTGGTTGGCACCCGTAAGCGCGCGCTGAGATTTATGATCGGCGCCGTTGATTTCGCCACTTGCTTTTGCAAGCTCGATGTTGGTTCTGAGCTTCTTGAGATCGGTTAATAGCTCGTTGGCGGTTTGATAGCGGGCCTCTCTCTCCTTAGTCATAGTCCGCGCCACGATGCGCTCAAGGGCTGTCGGCACGTCTGGCGCAAAGCGTGTCAGCGGTGCTGCCGATTTCCCAACGACTGAATTGATCATCTCTGCCGCGGTGTCACCAGAGTAAGGCTTGCGACCAGCGAGCGCTTCATAAATCACGACGCCCAAACTCCAAATGTCGATGCGCGCGTCGACCGGCAACCCGCGCGCTTGCTCGGGAGACATGTAAGGGGCAGTACCCACAACCGTTCCCGCGGCCGTGTCTGTGAGTTTGACGGTTGACAACTCAGGTTCCGCGGTGGAATCGACATCCGTGAGCTTAGCGACGCCAAAGTCCAACACCTTCACGAAACCATCTCGCCGGATCATGATGTTCTCGGGCTTGATGTCGCGATGAACGATGCCCTTTTCGTGCGCCGCCGCCAATGCCGTTGCCACTTGAATCGCGATCTCCAAAACACTTTCAAGATTCAAATCACCTTCATCGAGGCGCTTCCGCAAAGTGTCCCCTTCGATCAATTCGCTGGCGATGTAATAGACGCCTTCGCTTTCATCGATGTCGTGAATCGTGACGATGTGCGGATGATTCAGAGCGAGGAGCGTGCGCGCCTCTTGTTGAAAGCGAGCGATGCCGGCTTTGTCTCCGGGAAATCTTTCGGTGAGAAGTTTCAGCGCGATGCGCCGGCCTAACCGGTCACGCGCGACATAAACTTTTCCCATGCCGCCGGCGCCCAGCAAGCCTTCGATTCGATATTGACCAAGCTGTTGGCCGGCGCTGGGGTCGCCGTTATGGTCGGCGATTTCATCCGCGACGGCGGCGATCGCGGGCGATTCTAGGAATCCATCTTCCGCTTCATGTTCGGCCAGCAACGACCCGACTTCGCGCAGCAGATCGGCATCGCCCGCGCACGCTGATTTCAGAAACGCCGCGCGCGTATCCGGTGATTGTTCGAGCGCTTGCTCAAACAATTCAGTCACTTGTTGCCAGGATGCAGGCATATTTCTTGGAAGATTCCCCGATGTGTGCTGCTTAGAGATCTCTTCAATTAACTAACGCGCAATTCGCGGCGAATCCAGGCCTTGGCCACACTCCAATCGCGTTTCACGGTTCGTTCTGAGATGCCTAGCACCTCAGCAGTCTCGTCAACGCTCAGTCCGCCAAAGAAACGCAGCTCAACGACTCGAGCTTGTTGTTGATCCAGCGACGCAAGCTTGGTGAGGGCTCCATCAACGGCAATCAGATCGAGATTGGGCTCTGCCGAAGCGTTAATTGCCTCATCCAGCGTCACCTTCAATGAGTCGCCGCCTCGCTTTGCCGCACGACGCCTGCGCGCATGATCGACCAGGATGCGCCGCATCATCTCAGCCGCAATCCCAAAGAAGTGCGCGCGATTTTGCCAGCGGACTCCCGCCTGATCGATTAATCGAACATAAGCTTCGTGTACCAACGCTGTGGTTTGCAGCGTATGGCCCTGCCGCTCGTGTTTCAGGTAACGCGCGGCCTGGCGGCGCAACTCGTCATAGACGATTGGCATTAGCCGATCGAGCGCTTCGCGGTTACCGCTCTCGCTCCACTCCGCCAGCATTGCCGTCACAGTTTCTAATTGAGCAGCCATCGTTGAGCCGGTTTCGCCGGGTAAATACTTGCGACAAAAGATATTCACCACCGCCCGCGTGGTCAACCTTCATATCAATTCGACTGATAGTGTCCCCCTTTGGCCCCGGCACCACAAATCCTGCGCGTTATTAAGTGAGGACCTAACAAGGAAGCACAACCATGAAACCAAATTTGCGCCTGATGTCGCTCGTTGTGATAGCGGGTTTGCTATGCACACTTCTCTTAGGCCGTCTGCCACGCGCGCACGCCGGCAATCCCGTGCAGGTTTACGTGACCATCTTGCGCGTCGTTGAGAAGCAGTGTGACGAAGGCTTCAGCGAGCCGTGCCCGAATGATTTCTACGCCCGCGTTGGCATCAACAACCTGGGCATCGACGTTTCGAATCGCTTCGGCGACAACATGGCCGACGTCAGCCCCAACGCGACCTTCACGCGTACGGTGGATAGCGACCTCGGCACGATTCCAATCTTTATTGAGTTAGACGATCACGACAGCACCAGCAGCGACGACGTGATCGACATTGCTCCGGACGGCGGGCGGGCGCTCGGGCTGACGCTCGACCTGCATACCGGCCAATGGAGTGGCAGCGGCATTGCACCGAACTCTACGGTTGCTGAAGGCACCGGACTCGACTCGGCCAGAATCTTCTTCGACATCACGTTGGGCAATCGCGACTTTGATGGAGATGGAATTCCGGGCGGCGTCGAACGCTTTGGCGTCTATGACGCGAGCGGCGCGCTGGCGGCTGATATGGCCACGCTCGGCGCCGACCCTTGCCGCCCGACGATCGCCGTCGAAATAGATTACATGGAGGACGCGACCCACAGTCACAAACCGAAGCAAGCCGCGCTCGATGAAGTGGTCGCCGCTTTCAATGCCGCGCCGGTGACAGCGCCTGGTCCATGTCCTTATGCCGGTTTTCCGAAAAATGGCGGTAAGGGCATTAACCTCATTTACGACGTAGATGACGCGGTCCCGGAAGAAGCGACGCTCACGGCTCTGCCCGGCGCAACGCCGACACCAGTTCCGCAAGCCTGGACTGATCGTGGCGAAGCCATCCGCAACGCCAACTTCGACCCGGCACGACGGCCGTACTTTCACTACAGCCTTTGGGCGCACGACCAGCAGGCGGGTAATAGTTCGTCGGGACTTTGTTGTTCAGATAGCACGAAAGACGTCCTCGTGACGTTGGGCTCGTGGGCCAATAAGGTCGGCACCGTTCGCGATCAGTCAGGCACGTTTATGCATGAACTCGGTCATGCGCTCGGCCTGAACCACGGCGGCGGGCGCGACCTCGATCCGACGTGCAATCCGGACACGGCGACCTGCCTCGACGAGATTAACTGCAAGCCGAATTATCTCAGTGTCATGAGTTATGGCTTTCAGTTGACCGGCATTCCGGATCCAACCATCCCGCTGAACGTGGACCTCGTGGATGCCAAAGGCAAACCGGGTCAGGACGGCGTGTTCGATGCGAGCATGCGGCTCGACTATTCACGATCGAAGCTGCCCACGCTGGTGGAAAGCGCGTTGGTTGAGCCGAACGGCATCGGCGACGGAACTGACCGAACCTTTTGGAAAGTGAACGACGCCGACACCTTGTGGACTTCGGCCGGCAACCAGCCGATCGACTGGGATGTCGACAACCCGCGCAACGCCACTGAGACGGTCTCGGTTGATTTGAACGACTGGGACATTCGCGAATGCGGCACGGACAGTAAAGGCGTCACCAACACGGTTAAGGGCCAGACGATGTTGGGCTACAACGACTGGGCCAATATCAAGTACCGCGCGGTGCTTTCGCCTGACGCCGGCTTCACTCCGGCCAAGCAGGATCTGGAAATTGATTACGCAACCGCCCAAAGTCTGAAGGCCCAAATCATCGCCATCATGAAACCGCTGGCCGGCTTCATCGTGAACTCAACCGGAGATAGCCCGGACGCCAACGTCGGCGACGGAGTTTGCAGCGATGTCTCGGGCAACTGCACGCTGCGCGCGGCGATTCAGGAAGTCAACGCCAGCGCCGGTGGAAGCGCAATCAGTTTTGACATCAGCGGACCCGGCTGCGACGCCATCACCGGCGTCTGCACCATCAACATATCCAGTCAGCTTCCCACGATTATTAAACCCGTCACGATCGACGGTTATACCCAACATGCCTGCGGCAGAAGTGCGGAACCGTGCGCACGCGAGAACACGCTGCCGGACGGCGGAGACGCTGTCTTGTTGGTCGAGTTGAAAGGCCAGTTCAACTATTCATTCGATGGCCTGGTGATTGGGGCAAGCGATTCCATCGTTCAAGGGCTCGCCATCCATGGATTCAATCACGCGATCATCCTGGCGGGGGATCGAAGCGTTGCGGGTGCGAACGGGAACGTTGTCCGCGGCAATTTCATCGGCACGAATGTCGCCGGCAACGCGGTCGCTACTGACAGCGGCGCCACCGGAAACTATGCGGGCGCCATCCTGATTGACGGCGGCGGCTTCAAGCCGAACGGCGATCCGGGCACTGCGAACAACAACGTCATCGGCGGCACGTCGCCGGGCGCGCGCAATGTCCTTTCCGGGAACGGCTTCTATGGCGTGCAGATCGCGCAGAACATCAGCAGTGCCAGCGCGACTGGTAACTTGATCCAGGGCAACTTCGTCGGCACAAACGCCGCCGGCACAGTCGGGCTCGGCGGCGGTGACGGAATTCTCATCAACACTCCGAGCAACACCGTCGGCGGGACAGAGCCCGGCGCGCGCAACGTCATCTCGGGAAACAATTACAACCCATTTACTTCAGATGGAGTAAACCTCGACGGCATCAACGCGCATGACAATAAGGTGCAGGGTAACTTCATCGGCACGGATGTGACTGGCACCGTCGCCATCCCCAATGGAGTCCACGGCGTCATGATCAATAACAACTCGAATAACAACACCGTCGGAGGCACGACGCCTGCGGCGCGCAACATCATTTCCGGTAACACGCAATCGGGAGTGACGATCGGCGTCGGCTCGAACAATTCGGTCAAAGGAAATTTCATCGGCACGGATGTAACGGGAACGCTCGCCGTTCCCAATCGCTTCATCGGCGTGTTGTTGGGTCAAACCTCACGCGTCACGATCGGTGGCACGGAAGCCGGAGCCGGCAACCTGATCTCCGGCAACTTGCGCGGCGGAATCGATATCGATGGCACGAACACCGTCGTGCAAGGCAACCTCATCGGCACGAAAGCCGATGGCGTCTCGCCGCTCGGCAATGCGCAGTTTGGCGTGCGCGTTTTTCGCGCCGACAACCTCATCGGCGGCCGCACGGCCGGCGCAGGAAACGTGATCGCTTTTACCAGATTTGCCGACCCTTTTAGCGATAACGCGGTGGGCGTCATCGTCTATGGCAGCAACACCAACGCGACGATCGCCGGCAATTCAATCTACGGCAATGAAGGCATTGGTATCGATCTCGGCCGCGACTGGATATCGGCTAACGACAATTGCGATGGCGACGCGAGCGACGGGGCCAGCAACAAATTGCAGAACTATCCGGTGCTCAGTTCAGCCAGCAGCAACGGCAGCAACACGACGATCGCCGGAACGCTCAATAGCGCGGCCGGCACGACCTTCACGCTGGATTTCTATGCCAATCCGGCGTGCGACTCGTGGGGCGTCGGCGAAGGCCAGACTTATCTTGGTTCAGCAACGACGACAACTGATGGCGCGTGCAACGCGAACTTCAACGTCACGGTTCCCGTCGCCGTTGCCGCCGGACAAGTCATCACGGCCACCGCGACCGATCCGGGCGGCAACACGTCCGAATTCTCGGCGTGCGTTACGGTAACTTCAGCAAACTCGGCGCCGGATGCTGTCAATGACGCAGCAACGACTAACGAAGACACTCCGGTAACGATCAGCGTGCTCGCCAACGACACTGATCCCGATGGCGACCCGCTTTCGATCAGCGGCTTCACGCAAGGCGCGAATGGCTCAGTCGCAAACGGCGGCGGAATGCTGACCTATACGCCAAACGCGAACTACAACGGCAGCGATTCATTCACTTACACCATCAGCGATGGCCACGGCGGGAGCGATACAGCAACGGTCAACATCACTGTCAATGCGGTGAACAACCCGCCCGACGCGATGAACGATTCAGCCAGCACGAATGAAGACACCTCAGTAAACATCAACGTCCGCGCGAATGATACCGGCGGCGACTGCGGTTCGGTCACGATCGTTTCGGTGACGCAGGGCGCTCACGGAACTGTCGTCATCAACCCGGATAGCACGTTGCGATACACGCCGGACGCGAATTTCAACGGCGCAGATTCGTTCACTTACACGATAGGCTGCGCTGCGGCCGGCAACGATACCGCCAACGTGAGCGTAACCATTGCGCCGGTCAACGATGCACCAGTCGCGAACAACGACACCTACGCAACCAATGAAGATAACGGGCTCAACGTCACGTCAGCCACCGGTGTGTTGGCAAATGACTCTGACACCGAAGGCGATGGACTCACCGCGGCGTTGGTGAGCGGGCCGGCGAACGGCACGCTGACACTGAATCCAAACGGGTCGTTCACGTACACGCCAAACTCAAACTTCAACGGTGCGGACAGCTTCATCTACAAAGCTAACGACGGCACGGCTGACTCAAACATCGCCACGGTGACCATCAACGTGACACCGGTTAACGATGCGCCCGATGCGATTGACGACGCATCGACGACCCCCGAAGACACGGCGGCGACGATTAGTGTTCTGTCGAATGACACGGATGTTGATGGCGACACGCTTGCAGTTTCTGCTTTCACGCAAGGAACGCGTGGCTCGGTCACCGCGAATCCGGGTGGCTCGCTGACCTACACGCCAAGTGCGAACTACAACGGCAGCGATTCATTCACTTACACCATCAGCGACGGGCACGGCGGCACAGACACAGCCACAGTTACGGTGAATGTGACGCCCGTTAACGATGCGCCCGATGCGTTGGACGATGCAGCCACGACTGCTGAGGATACGCCCGTCACGATCAGCGTGCTCGCTAACGACACGGATATTGAGAACGATCCATTGTCGGTCAGCAGCGTGACTGCGCCGGCGAAAGGTTCGGTGGTCATTAACGCCGATGGGACGATCACTTACACACCTAACGCGAACTTCAATGGCGCCGATTCATTCACCTACACCGTCAGCGATAGTCACGGCGGAACTGATACGGCAAACGTGAGCATCACGGTGACGCCCGTCGCCGATCCGCCGGACGCGCGTGATGATGCGGCGACGACGCCGGAAGATACTCCGGTCAACATCAATGTGCTCGCCAACGACACCGACGCAGACGGCGACACCCTCGCGGTGCAAAGCGTCAGGCAGGGCGCCAACGGCTCAGTCGCAATCAACGCAGACGGAAGTTTGCGCTATTCGCCCAACGCGAACTTCAACGGCAACGATGCGTTCACTTACACCATTAGTGATGGACATGGCGGCAGCGATACCGCGAACGTCACCGTCATCGTGAGTCCCGTGAACGACGCGCCGGTCGCCGTTGGTGACAGCTACGCGACCAATGAAAACACGGCGCTGGTGGTGCCGGCGCCGGGCGTGCTGGCGAATGACAGCGACCCGGACGGCGCTTCTCTATCAGCACTGCTCATGACTGCTCCATCGCACGGCGTACTGGGTTGGAACGCAAACGGATCGTTCACCTACACACCGGCGGCGAATTACAACGGTGGAGACTCGTTCACTTACAAAGCAAACGATGGCAGTCTCAGTTCAAACATCGCCACGGTCAGCATCGCCGTTGTTCCGGTAAACGACGCGCCAGTGGCAGTGAACGATAGCTACAGCACGAACCAGAACACGGCATTGAATGTGGCCGCTCCGGGCGTGCTGAGTAACGACACCGATCCAGACAGTGCTTCGATTTCGGCGGTACTGGCCAGCGGGCCGGCGAACGGCACGTTGACGCTGAATGCGAATGGCTCGTTCAACTACGCGCCGGCGAACAATTTCTCCGGCACTGACTCATTCACTTATCGTGCGAGCGACGGTGCGCTTTCGTCCAATGCTGCGACCGTCACCATCACGGTCAATCCGCCCGCGAATCCGACCTGGACACCAACCGGGACGCTTAGAAGATCGCGGGCCAACCACACGGCGACGTTGCTGCCAAACGGTAAAGTACTGATCGCGGGTGGATTCAGCAGCGATCCGGGCGCGGGATTTCTGAACAGTGCGGAGCTTTACGATCCGGCGACGGGAAGTTGGACGCTCACGGGAAGTCTGAACAAGGCGCGCGCTCATCACACGGCCACGCTGCTGCCTAATGGCAAAGTCCTGGTCGTTGGCGGTCTGAATGCGAATGGCAGCTCCAGCGAAATCATAAAGAGTGCGGAACTCTATGATCCGGTGACCGGCACGTGGACGCTGACAGGCGAGCTGATCACCGCGCGCTATCGGCACGCTGCGGCACTGCTCTCAAATGGAAAGGTTTTGGTGGCCGGCGGCGTCGGCATCGATCCCTTCCTTCAGAGCGCAGAGCTTTACGATCCGGCCAACGGACGTTGGAGCGCGACCGGAAACATGAATGTGCGGCGCGTCTATCACACGGCTACACGTCTGCCTGACGGCAACGTCCTCGTGGCCGGCGGAGTCTCGCCCACGAACAAGTCCACGCCGGACACAGAGAAGACTACTGAGCTCTATGACCCAGCTACCGGACGCTGGCGCAAAGCGCAAAACATGCGCAGCGCGCGCTGGGGACACACGGCTACGCTGTTGTCGAACGGAACCGTGCTGGTCGTGGGCGGTTATTCTGACAGGAAACTTGAGAAGAGCGCCGAACTTTACGACCCGGCCACCGACAAGTGGCGCGACACGCCCGACCTAAATATTACCCGCGACACTCCGGCCTTCACGGCAACGCTGCTGTTAAGCGGCAAGGTCCTCATCGCCGGCGCGACTGTTAACGCCAGCTTCCTGGATTTCGCGCGCACGGAATTTTACGACCCGGCGGCCGGACGCTGGATCAGATCGGCAACACTCAACGTCAGTCGCACGCAGCATACGGCGACTTTGTTGCCCAGCGGTCGCGTGCTGATAGCGGGCGGCCTCGATGAAAACGGTCGCACTCTCGGTAGTGCCGAGTTGTACGACCCGCATGACTCTTCAGTCGCGTTGGGAGGTCCGTTTGCGGTGACGCCGCTCGAGACCCTCTTAGGTTTTGGCTGGGCCAGTTCCGCTACGCCGTTCAGTCTCACCGGCAACTACCTGCTGCACGACCCGATGAACAGCAGTGCTGGTCCATATCAAGTCATCGGCGGCTTCTGGCATTGACGCGATTAGTTTGCCAGGCACCAATTATCGAATTTCATTTGAAGGAGCAACGAAATGACTAGTCACCGCACCACCAAAAACTTTTCGCAACGCGCGATGAAAAGCAGCCGCGCGTTGACGCTGCTGATCGGATTGGTGTTCGTCTGCTGCGCCGCCGCGAACGTACAAGCGCAGAGCACTGCGTTTATGTACCAGGGGCGGCTGACTGACGCCGGCGCTCCGGCGAACGGTGTTTACGATCTGGAGTTCAAGCTTTATGACGCGGGCGGCGCGCCAATTGGGAATACCACTCGCGAAGATGTTCAGGTCACGGACGGAACTTTCACGGTACAACTCGACTTTGGCCAACCACCATTTGTTTCGGGCGCTGCCAATACCCTCGAAATCGGCGTTCGGCCGGGCACCTCAACGGGCGCGTTCACGGCAATGTCTCCGCGCCAGCCGCTCACCTCTTCGCCTTATGCGATCCAGACCATCAATGCGGCACAACTCGGCGGCGTACCTGCCAATCAATATGTGAAGACCGACGATCCGCGATTGAGCACTAGCGGCGGTTCCGGCAACTACATTCAGAACACGACCACGCAACAACCGAATGCGAGCTTCAACATCAGCGGCAACGGCATCGTTGCCGGCAATGTGGGAATTGGCACCAACGCGTTAACCAGAAAGTTGCAGGTGATTGGCAGCGCGAACCAGCCGGCGATCTACGGCGAGAGTAACAATCGCGGGGTGTGGGGTGTGAGTACCGGCAACAGCTACGGCGTTTATGGTGAAAGCATCAATGGCATCGGCATGCAGGGCGTGAGCACGAATAACGTCGGCACGACCGGAGCCAGCACTAACCATGTCGGTGTCTATGGAAGCACGGCAGCGAAAACCACGACATCGCCAGGGGTACTAGGCGTCTCAACCGGATTTGGCGGCGTCGGCGTGCGCGGCGATGGGACGACCGGCGTATTGGGTAACTCAACAAGTGCCGGCGGCGTTGGCGTTACTGGTACCGGGCAAACGGGCGTGGCCGGCATCTCCACGAACGGGAGCGGTGTGAGTGGCAACTCAACCAACGCCAGCGGGATTTACGGCGAATCTACGAACGGTGCGGGAGTCACCGCCAGGTCGCAGGCCGGCAGCGGTTTGTCCGGCTATTCGGCGACCGGCATCGGTGTTCAAGCCTCAGCCGGTTCAGGGTATGCGATTTATGCCGACGGCAATGCGGGCCAAGCCCTCGACAAGGGTGGCTTTGCGAAAGCGCTGATACGGGTTGATTCGACAGGCACAATCACAGCCTGTTACAACTCGCAACTTCCTGACGGCGGCGCTTCGGTGGCAGGTTGTCGCTTCAAGGTCAAAGTTCGCAATACCGAAACCGCGCCTTACGTGGTGACTTTTCCTTTCAAAGTTCGTGAGCGCTTTGTCGTCGTCACTATGACGGAGTTGATCCAGTACGGGCATACGGCAGCATCGATTCTCCCCGGGGGTGATTACGACATCTCCGTTTATACGTATGTTTCTGGTCAGCCAATAGCAACTACTTTCGATTCATTCACCCTGGTTGTTTTCTAAGGAC
>JAJPKD010000084.1 GCA_021323895.1 Acidobacteriota bacterium
GACTTCAAAGCCTATCTGAAGAAGTTCCCCAACGGCGAGTTCGCCGAACTCGCCAAAATTCGAATCAACAGCATCGGAGCCAGCGGGCCGGAATCGTCCGCCTTCGATCAACTTCTCGCCGGGCACATTCGCGCCCTTGGCGATAAGGCGGCGATCGAAAACATCAAGACGCTCGTGCTAAGGGGAACTGTCGAAATCACACTTAACGGACAGCGTGTTAGCGGGACGACGGAGCGTCTTTTCAAATATCCAGAAAAATCATTCGTTCTGATCAGCGCGCCATTCGGCACATTGACGCAGGGATTCGACGGAGTCACCGGCTGGAAAAATAGCGGCAGCGGCGCCGTCACGATGAATGCGTGGGAGACTGCTTTCCAAAATCGAACCAATCTTGTTTGCACGCACATCACGCACGTGGATCAATTCAAATCTGCATACAAGAGTTTCCTGGTGCGCGGGCAACTGGATCTCGACGGCCGCGAAGTTCAGGTCGTCGATGCTGAGCCCTTGAACGGCCAACGCGAAACGCTCTACTTCGATGCCGGCACCGGCTTACTTTATCGCTGGGACGTAATCAGCGAAGGCGACGGCGCGACCAAGTTGCCTACGCAGCTCTACGCTGACGAATATGTGACGGTCGAGGGCGTGAAAGTGCCGGCGCGAATTCACGTCGTGACGCCAACCGCTACGATCTCCAGCCGCTTTAACGAGATAAAAGCCAACGTCGAAATCGATGATACGAAATTCCAAAAACATTGATATTTTCGATTGAATTTTGCGATTGACAAAGGTGCAAACCGCGCCTAGCCTATGAGCATAAAGTCTTAGCAGACAGCTTTTTCCGAGCCGGCGGCTGATGGCGTCGGCCCTTCCCAGTTTCAGGTTCTTTCAAGGAGTTGACGATGAAAATGCATGCCTCTTTTTCGAAGTCGGTCCTCCTCACTCTGATTGTTCTCGCATTCGCCTTCGCGACACTGCCTTCGTTTGCGCAGAAGCGTGGCCGGGCGCCGCAAAAACAAGCGGTCAGCAAAGCCGCCGGCTTGGTTGACGAGGCCGACAAACTCGCCGACGACCGGAAATATCCGGAAGCGATCGACGCTTACAAGCTGGCCATTCGCCTCGATCCAAATTACTCACCAGCGTTCGGTGGATTGGGTGACGCTTACCTCAACAGCGGCAATTCGCAGGAGGCAGAGAAGGCCTACAAAGAGCAGGTGCGGCTGGCGCCCAGCGATCCGCAGGCGCAATTCGATCTCGGGTATTTCTATAACGCGATGGGCCGGCACGGCGAGGCATTCCAGCCGCTGGTGAAAGCGACTTCACTCGATCCGAATTTCGCCGAAGCGTTTTACGGAATCGGTTATGCATACCTGCGTGGCACCGAATTCGAAAAGTCGATTACCTATTTGCGCAGCGCCATCCGTTTGAAGCCCGATTATGGCGAAGCTTATTACGGCTTGGGTCAGGCGTATGCGAAGCTCGGGAAAGCGGATCTCGCCAACGAGCAGTTGAAGAAACTGAACACGATTGACGCCAAGCTCGCGCGCAAGCTCGAAAAAGAGATTCAGAGCGAACTCGCATCTGCATCGACTCAATCGCAGCAGACCACGACAACACCGGCGACTGAGCAACCCGTGGCGCGCAAAGTTGATACGATCCAGGCTAAGCCAACCGAATCTCAGCAACCGCCGAGCACGCAGACTCAAACGCCGGCCTCGACTGAACCCAACTCGCGGCAGTTGCAACAACTTCCGCCGGCGCCGACTCAGACGCAACCAACCACTTCGAATACCACGCAGAACGTCGCGTCGCAGCTTGATGAGGTGAAGAGCTTGCCCGTCAGCGCAAAGCGCTGGGCGCTGGTCATCGGCGTCGATAAGTACGTCGATCCGCAAATCAGTCCGCTAAAAGGCTCGGACAATGATGCTAAGCAAATCGCCGATGCGCTGACTCGTTATTCCGGATTTCCGCAGGATCAGGTGATTCTGCTCTCCACCAGCCAACCGGTAGAGCGCCAACCGACGCGCGTGAATATCCTGCGCAGGCTTTCGAACTTGAGCACCACCGTGCCTAAAGATGGCCTGTTGCTGGTGTCGTTCGCAGGCCACGGCATGGAACGCGGCGGCCAGGCTTTCCTGCTACCGGCCGATGCGCAAATCAGCGATCAGATTTCCTTCCTCGAAGAGACTGCTATCAGCATGAATCGCGTGAAGTCCTGGATCAAAGAAACCGGCGTGGGCCAGGTTGTGCTGCTGCTCGACGCTTGCCGCAACGATCCGGGTGGACGCGCCGACGCTCCGAATCCGCTGAGCAATGCTTACGTGAACGCCTTCAACTTTGACGTGCGCAACAAAGAGGTGCAGGCATTCGCGACCGTGTACGCCACCGGCATAGGCCAGCGCGCTTACGAATACACCGAGAAGAAGCAGGGTTACTTTAGTTGGGCCGTGGTCGAAGGATTGAAAGGCGCCGCGGCGAATGATAAAGGCGAAGTCACACTGTCGCAGTTGGTGAAGTATGTTCAGGACGCGGTGCCGAAACGAATTGCTGTCGATCTCGGATCGACTAAGCAGCAGAAACCGTTTGCCGTAATCGAGGGTTATCGCGCGGACGAATTGGTCCTCGCTATCACCAACGGCGCGACCAATACCGCTTCGAACGTGCCCGGACAAATCGCGACGGTCGATCCGGCCGCGATCGAGCTGGCTTACTGGGACACCATCAAGAACAGTAACAACCCGAACGACTTCAAGGCTTATCTCGAGAAGTATCCTGACGGTCAGTTCGCGGAACTCGCCAAGATGCGCTCGAACGCTTCGAAGCCCAGCGGCGGTGGCGGTGGCGGCGATTCAGTCGAGATGATGTACTGGAACGCAATCAAAGACAGCCGCAATCCAAACGACTTTCGCGCGTACGTGCAGAAGTTTCCCGGCGGCTTGTTCGTCGAACTTGCAAACAGTCGCATCGCGACGCTGGAAGCCGAAGCCAACGAAGCTGCGCGCGCGCGCGAACGCAGCCGCCGAAGATCGCGCCCGCAACACACACATGTTCGACGTGAAAGATGGCGGCGGAACGCAAGGCACGTTGACCGTTGCGCCCGGCACGCTTTCGTTCGAGCCGCGCAAGGCGAACGAAAAGAAGAGTCAAACTATCCAGTGCTCTGAAATCAAACGGGTGGAACAGGGCCAATCGGCGTTTCAGCTTCCGCACGTGAACATTCTTCTCGTGGGGGGCAAAGAGAAGCAGGTCGTTTTCTATACCGGCACACCACAATCGGGCGGGTTGTTTGGCCCGGTGAAGGCCGCCACGAACATTACCCCACAGGTGATCAGCGCGATTATCGAAGCGTGCCGCATGACGCGCATCAATCAGTAAAGTCTTCAGCGGCACAACAAACTGCTAGATAGCTCTTAGAAAGCGAAAACTGACCTCAAGGTGTGTCCATGAAAATCAAGTCCCCTTTGTTCGTAGCCGTCGTTGGATTCGCGTGCTTGCTTGGCTTCGCCGGCAATGCCGTGGCTCAAGTAGCTGATCAGTCGCGGCAGTTGCAACAGCCGCAAGAGCAGCAGCCGATCGCCGCCTTTCCCGCGAAAGCCAAGCGTTGGGCTTTAGTAATCGGCATCGACAAATACGCTGACCCGCAAATCAGCCCGCTGAAGGGCGCGGACAACGATGCGCGCATGCTTTCCGATTCTTTGATTCGTTACGCGGGCTTTCCGACGGATCAGGTGATCCTGCTCTCGACGGATCAACCGGTCGAGCGCCAGCCTACGCGCGCGAACATCCTGCGACGGCTTTCTAACTTGAGCGCCGCCGTTCCCAAAGATGGGCTGTTGCTGATTTCGTTTGCCGGTCATGGCATGGAAAGAAGCGGCCAAGCCTTTCTGTTGCCGTCCGACGCGCAAATCAGCGATCAGATTTCATTTCTTGAGGACACTGCGCTCGCCGTCAATCGCATCAAGGATCAAATCAAGGTGATTGGCGTCTCGCAAGTCATGCTGTTGCTCGACGCCTGCCGAAACGATCCAGGCGGACGTGCCGACGCGCCGAATCCTCTGAGCAATGCTTACGTCAATGCTTTCAATTTCGATGTGCGCAATCGCGAGGTGCAAGCCTTCGCGACGATCTACGCGACGGGCATCGGCCAACGCGCCTATGAATACACCGAGAAGAAGCAGGGCTATTTCAGTTGGGCCGTGGTCGAAGGTTTGAAAGGCGCGGCGGCGAACGACAAGGGCGAAATCACACTTGCACAGTTGGTGAAGTATGTTCAGGAAGCGGTGCCAAAGCGCATCGCCATCGATCTCGGATCGACCAAACAACAGAAACCATTCGCGGTGATCGAAGGCTATCGCGCTGATGAATTGGTGGTCGCCATCACCAACTCGGCGTCCATGCCGGCCGGTAGCACTACCCCGACGATGACCGCTGTCGATCCGGCGGCGATCGAACTCAGCTTCTGGGACAGCATTAAGAACAGCAACAACCCGGATGATTTCAAAGCCTATCTCGACAAATATCCTGACGGTCAGTTCGCGTCGCTCGCGAAATTGCGCGCGCAGCCGTCGCGCTCGGTTTCTTCACCGGGCGACTCTGGTTCGATGGAAATGACTTATTGGAACGCGATTAAAGACAGCAAGAGTTCAGCCGACTTCCAAGCCTACTTAACGAAATTTCCAAATGGATTTTTTGCTGATCTGGCGAAGAGTCGCATGAATACGCTCGAAGCTGATGAGCGCGAACGCGCGAAGGAACGCGCGCGCATCGAAGCCATGTCAGTCGATGGTACGGTCTGGGTGGGAGATGGTTTCAAGTTCGAATTTACCAAGGGTGGCGTGTTCAGCGGCACGCGTAACGAAGTAATAACAATTCCAGGGCTGTTTTTCCCGAGCTATAAGCCGGTCACGACGAATTTCGCCGGCACCTGGAAACAGAATAATGACTCAGTAATCATTCAGCTCTCGCAACCGCAGGCGGACATGATGACGGCCACGGTCAGCGAAATCAAAATGTCCGGCGCCTCGGCTCAGGGCACGATCAAATTCGCGCTGGAAAAGATTCTGAAGAAGCCACTCCAGACCGATGCGCCCGCCGCGAACGGCTGTGACTTTCACGGATTCAAGGCGAAGATCATCTACCGCAAAAAAGACAAAGTCGATCGCACTGATGAAGCCAAGCGACTAGGAGAGCGACTCAAGAGCCTGGGCATCGAAGTCGAACTCGAACAATTCAATTGGAAGGACTACCCGAC
>JAJPKD010000303.1 GCA_021323895.1 Acidobacteriota bacterium
CCGCCCTTGTTAGAGCAAATCGCAGGCCGCGACCGTTGCCTGAAATTCATTTCGCTTCTCACTGAATCAGAGACTTTGAAGTGGTGAGGCGTGCGAATTTCTGCGCAGGCCATCGGCATATTCCCCATTACTGAGCCGGAAAAACGCGAGAATTCCTGCGGAATTGCTGGCACATTCGTTGCTCCCGCTACCTCAATTCATTTGAGTTCGAGTGACACAGGGGGAAGCCGAACTTGATCGGAACTTTAGACCACAGATACCGCGAAGCAACCATAGTCGGCGCCGGCATTGCGGGCATGTTGACCGCCTACGCGCTCGATAAGCGAGGGTTTCGAGTCACTTTGCTCGAACAGAAAGCGCGCGCCGGCGGCTTGATCCGCACCACGCGCACTGAGCAAGGCATCGCCGAAAGTGCTGCTCATTCTCTTCTTGTCTCCGAACCGGTCCGCGAATTATGTCGCGAACTCGGCGTTCAGTTAGTCGAGCCGCGGAAAGAAGCGAGCGCGAAGTTCATCATGCGCGACGGCCATCTCGTGCGCTTTCCGCTGAAGCTGCGCGAGACGGTGAGCCTGGCGCATCATGCGGCTTTCAATCGGTCTGCGCATTCGGGCGAACAGAATGTTGACGCGTGGGCACGTGAACATTTAGGAGATTCCGCGTCTGATTATTTGCTGACGCCGTTTGTGCGCGGCATCTATGGCGTGCAGCCCAGCGAGTTGGGAATCGCGGCCGCCTTTCCCTTTTTGAATCTTCCGGATGGGCAGACTCTCCTGAGTGCGTTGCTGCACCGAATTGCCAAACGCGTCAAAGGGAAGTCTAAGAAAGTTCGCGCTGCGCCTCGTTTTGGCATGGGGGACCTGGTCGATCGGCTCGAGCAACACCTCGAAGATCACTTAGGCTCCCGTTTTCGCACGAATGAAAAGATTGCTGAACTCCCCGATGCGCCGAACGTGATCCTGGCGACACCGGCCTACGCCGCAGCGTCGTTGTTGCAATCGCCCGTTCCACAACTCGCCGAGCAACTGCGCACAGTTCGTTACACGCCGATCGTTTCGGTCACGACTTTTGTCGAGCGAAACGCTTTCGATCATCCGATTCACGGCACCGGCGTGCTGATGCCGGCCCGCGAAGACACAAAGTCGCTCGGCATACTCTTCAATTCAAGTTCATTCGAATGCCGCGTTGCGGACGATTCGCGATTCGCGTCTTTCACTGTGATGATGGGCGGCACGGCGCACCCCGAGTGGCTCGACGCGTCTGACGATGAGATTCGGCAGGCGATCAAGTTCGAACTCTCGCACGTGCTCGGCATTCGTGAACCACATTCAACCGTCATTCATCGTTGGCCGCAGGCCTTACCGCAATATTCAATTGATTTGCCCCGTGTTTGGCAAAAAGCGCAGGACAGTTGGTGCCTGATTCCGGGTCGCATGTTGGTCGGCAACTACACGGGCCAGATTAGCTTGCGCGGCATGATCGAGAGCGCAGCGGCATTGAACTAGGTACGCACGCGTTCCGCGTGCTTTCAAAGGAACAAAGCGTCATGAAGAAAATTCAAGCTATCGATTTCATGTACTACGTCGCCACCAAGGGATTCATGGAGCAATGGGACCGCGCCAAGGAAGGCGAACTCGTCTGTCGCATGGAAAAGGCGATCGGTGGATTGCCGCGTTTCACATCGATCGAAGAGATGCTGCGACAGATGGACGAAGCGGGCGTCGAAAAAGTTTTCATCACGCAGACCAAGATGTGGTCCTACTGGCGCAAGTGGATGTACATGGACACACAACTCGAAGACGTGCTCCAGTACACCGATCTGTATCCCGAGCGCTTCGTCGGTCTTGCCGGCTACAACCCTTTTCGAATCAAAGAGAGCCTAAAAGACATCGAGCACGCGGTGACTCGGCACGGATTCAAAGGCGTGTACGTTCACATCTACGGTTTCGACATCCCTTTGAACGACGCGAAGATGTATCCGCTTTATGCGAAGTGCTGCGAGCTGGACGTTCCCGTTTCGATGCAAGTGGGCCATGTCCTCGAAGCAATGCCCAGCGACGTGGCGCGGCCGATGTTCCTCGATCGCATCGCGTGCGACTTCCCCGAATTGAAGATGATCGGCGCGCACACCGGTTGGCCCTGGGTCGATGAACTGCTGTCGGTCTGCTACAAGTGTGAAAACATCTGGTTCGGCGTCGATGCGTGGCTGCCGAAATATCTCTCGCCGCAAATCATTCAATTCATGAACAGCAGGCTGGGACGCGATCGTTGCCTGTGGGGGACGAACGGTCTGCCGTGGAAAGAGAGTCTGAAGCAGCTTTGCGAACTCGGCCTGAAGGAAGAAGTCGAGCACAAGGTCCTGCGCGACAACGCGATCGAACTGTTCAAGCTGGAGCCGCGAGTTGAGCTAGATGTGAATGTTCCTTCGGTTCTACCTGTCGATGTTGCGAATTATTCCAACGTTACCCGCGGCTTTTAGGAAATCGCCTATGAACTTCACAGACAAGACAGTCATCGTTACCGGCGGCGCGCGGGGAATCGGGCGCGCGATTGTGAAGGCGTTTGCGGAAGCGGGCGCTGACGTCGTCATCAGCGACCTGCGTTGCGACGAGGCAAAGATCGCGGCTGAAAACACGAGCGAGACTTTCCATCGTCGCGTGATCGCGGTGCAAACCGACGTGACGAAGCATGACGACGTTGAGCGCTTGCGCGATGAAACCTTGAAGCAATTCGGGAAGGTAGATGTGCTGGTGAACTGCGCCGGCTGGGATCGTTTGCTGCCGTTCACCAAGACGACACCGGATCTTTGGCAGAAAGTCCTCTCGATAAATTTCCTTGGCGTCGCGAATACCTGTCACGCGATTTTGCCCGCGATGATCGAACGCAACCAGGGTGCGATCATCAACATCAGTTCCGACACCGGCCGTGTCGGAAGTTTCGGCGAAGCCATCTACGCGAGTTCGAAGGCGGCGATCATGGCCTTCTCGAAAACGATTGCACGCGAACACGCGCGCGACAATATTCGCGTCAATGTGGTTTCGCCGGGGCTTTGCGATACGCCTTTGATCGACGAGATGAAACAGGACGAGTTCACCGCAAAGATTCTCAGTTCAATTGTGAACTTCATTCCACTGAAGCGACTCGGGCGGCCGGAAGAGATCGCGCCACTGGTTTTATTTCTGGCTTCCGATTCGGCGAGTTACATCACCGGTCAGGTGTACAGCGTTAACGGTGGATTGAACATGGTGGGATAACGAAATTAACCACAGAGGTCACAGAGGAAAGGCCAGATGGAGAAACTAACAGAAAGACAAAATTCAAATGAGTCCTCTTTGTCTTCCTCTGTGCCCTCTGTGGTTAGTCCGTCCTGCGAAGATGTAATTCCGGACCTGAACTTCACCACTGTCCGCAAGTGGAAAGATCAGCATCCGGGCGCAAAAGCGATTGGCTACTTTCCCGTGTACGCGCCGCTGGAAATCATTCACGCGTGCGGCATGTTGCCGGTTGGATTGAATGGCGCGGGCGATCAACTCGACATTCAATATGCCGACGCGCGGTTCGGATCGTTCATTTGTTCGATCGTCAAGACGACGCTCGAGATGGGCATGACGAAACATCTCACGCCGTTCGATGGCCTGCTGTTTTCGACGATTTGCGATTCGGCCCGCAACCTCGCTTTTGTTTTCAAGCGCAATTTTCCTGAGCAATACGTCGATTTTCTGCATTTGCCGCACAATCCCAGTTCCGAGGCCAGCGTGGATTTCTTGATGAGCGAGTACGCGCGGCTCCAGGAAAATCTCGAGCAGCTTGGCGGGACGAAGCTCACGGATGCGGCGCTCAATGAATCGATCGAACTCTACAACGAGAATCGCCGGTTGACGCGCCGGCTTTATGACGAGCGTGACGGCAATCCACAATTGATGCGCACCAGTGAACTTTACGCGCTGATTCGCGCGGGTAATTTCCTGCCGGTTGAAGAGCACACCAAATTGCTGAAGCAGGCTGTTGACGAACTGCCGACGCGCGCGGGCAAACAACGCGATTCTATTCGCGTCGTGATCGAAGGTTCTTTCTGCGAACAGCCACCGGTCGATCTAATCAAGATCATGGAAGAGGCCGGCTGCTACATCGTCGATGACGACTTCGTCCTCGGGCCGCGCTGGTTCACGAAAGACGTCAGTGTAAACGGCAATCCGATGCGCGCGCTGGCTGATGCCTACTCGAACGCGTCCGTCTATTCATCGATGCCACATGATTGGCGCAATCCGCGTCACAAGCAACTGATCGAGAAAGCGCGGCGGCGCAAAGCCGATGCAGTAATTCTCTTGATCGCCAAATTCTGCGAGCCCGCTTACTTCGATTACGTCCTGTTCAAGCAAGAGCTGGAGAAGGAAGGCATCCCGCACCTGTTGATGGAATTCGAAGAAAAGATGTTTACCTTCGAACGTCTGCGGACCGAGATAGAGACGTTCGTTGAGTCGTTGTTGTTTGATTGAGACTTGGAGTGCGGCGACTTGTCGCCGCTTTCAAAGCGCTGACAAGTCAGCGCACTCCAAAGAAATAGCCATGACCACTCAAACCGAATATCGCAGCCAGCTTCATCATCGGCAGAAAGAGCTGATGGTGAAATGGTACGAGCGTTTGAATGAAGCTGCTGAGACGGGCGAGCCCCCGACCGTTTCGATGATGATTTCCGGAAATTGCGTTGAGCTGCTGGAAGGATTTAGCGCGGTGCCCATCTATCCCGAAGTGAATGCGTTGCAGCTCGCGATTCGTCATCAATCGCTCGAACCGATCCTGCTGGCGGAAGAACTCGGTTATGCGGCGGACAACTGCGCTTACGTCAAAGCCGACATCGGCGCGTACTTGAGAGGAATCACGCCAACGGGCGGCAAACTCCCCAAGCCGACGCTGGTGCTTTGCAATTTTGTCGGGTGCAACACCTACCTGAAATGGTTCGAGCACGTCGCCGAATTCACGGGCGCGCCACTTTACACGCTCGACGTTCCGTTCATGCGTTATGACGAACCGACGCATGCGGACATCGAATACGTCGTCAAGCAACTGAAGGAATTGATCAAGCGCCTCGAAGATTTGACGGGACGCAAGTTCGACTACGATCGATTCAAAGAGGCAGTGCGCTGCTCCAGCGAAGTCGAGAATCTCTGGTCACGCATCAAGCATCTCGCGAAACATTCGCCTTCACCCTTCGATGCTTATTTCGACGCAATTACTTTGATGGGGCCGCTCTACGTTTATCGAGCGAAACCGGAAGGTGTCGAGTTTTTCGAAATCGCGCTGAAAGAGCTTCAGGAAAAAGTTTTGAACGAGAGGGACGACGGCGAGCGCGAACAATTTCGTGTCGTCATCGAAGGGCCGCCGCCATATCCGCATTTCCGCACCTTCCGCGACATGTTCGCGAAATGGAACGCGACTGCGGTGGCGTCAACGTATTCGACGGTGGGCGGTCTTTGGGAGTTTGGCGCCCGGCATGACCCGAGCACGCCGTTCGAATCAGTCGCGCGGCACATGCTCGAACACAACGTGACGAATCGAAATTATTTGCAACGCTACGATCAGATCAAAAAGTACGTCGAAGACTGGAACGCGGACGGCGTGATCATCCACTTTGTGAAGAGTTGTCGCCTGTTCTCAGCCGGTCAGGGCGACATGCGCGACTATTTCACCAAGACACTCGGCATCCCGACGCTTTACATCGAATCTGATCTGGAAGACCCGCGCTATTTCTCGGAAGCGCAATTGAAGAATCGCATCGATGCTTATTTCGAAGCATTAGAACATCAGAAACTCAGCCACCGGGGCATCGAGGAACGGAGAAATTAGCCGCGGATTTGCGCGGATAAACACGGATATGACTTCTCAAAACTCAGAGCAGCGCAAAATCTTAACTCATATCCGCGTCCATCCGCGTTCATACGCGGCTAGTTCTTTCTACACGTACGGGAGCTAACGAATGAGATACGCCGCCGGAGTTGATGTCGGATCGACCCAAACCAAAGCAGTGGTCATGGCTGAAGGCCGCGGCATCGTCGCGCGCGCGCTGACCGACACGGGCGCCAACGTCACGAAAGCCGCAGAGCATGCTTTTCATCTTTGCTGTTGCGAAGCGGGCATCGATCCGCGCGATGTAGGTTTCGTTGTCGGCACCGGCTATGGCCGTTACAAGATCACTTTCGGCAACGCGCAGATGACGGAGATTAGTTGTCACGCGCGCGGCGCGAGTTACATCTTCCCTTCGACCCGGACGGTGATCGACATGGGCGGCCAGGATGCGAAAGCGATCAGCATCGGCGCAGATGGACAGGTGCTCGACTTTGTCATGAACGACAAATGCGCCGCGGGCAGCGGGAGATTTCTCGCGAACGCGGCGGACGTGATGGGAATTACGCTCGATGAAGTTGGTCCGATCTCTTTGGAGGGCACGCGGCCAGTGAAGCTGACGACGGTGTGCACGGTCTTTGTCGAATCCGACATCCTTTCGTATCTTTCGATGGGCAAAAAACCGCCCGACATTCTGCGCGGCGTTCATCTGGCAATCGCGAAGCGCACGATCTCGCTCGCGCGCCGCGTCTCGCTCGAACCGGACATCACGATGACTGGTGGTGTTGCGCGCAACGTCGGAATGGTTCAGGCGTTGGAAGAAGTTCTCGAAACGAAGCTGCAAGTAAGCCGCGATGCCCACTTCATCGGCGCGATCGGCGCGGCGCTCTTCGCGCTTGAGAAAGAAGATGACAGTTTCGAAGCGGAAGTCTATGGCGGCGCCGTGGGCGCCGTGACCCAACCTTCAGGGAGAGTTCAGTGATGTACCACGTAGCGGGAATCGATAGCGGTTCGGGCTTCACCAAGGCCGTCATCATTCGCCAGTTCGAGAAAGATCGGCCGCCGATCGTCCTGAGCCGCGCGACCACACGCACCGGCGCAGACATCGAGAAGGCCGCGCGCGAGGCGCTGGATGACGCGATCTATCGCGCGCGCCTCAACACTGAAGAGGTTTCGTATGTCGCGGCGACCGGCTTCGGCCGCTACGGAATTTCTTTCCGCGACATTCAGATCACCGAAATCACCAGCGCAGCGCGCGGCGCTTTCTATCTGAATCCGCAAACACAAATTGTGCTCGACATCGGCAGCCAATCAACGCGCGCCGTCGGCTTGAGAGATGCGGGACGAGTGCGCGCGTTCAAAACCAACGACAAATGCGCGGCCGGCTCCGGCAGTTTCATCCAACGGGCCGCGAAATATTTGCAGGTGGGAATCGAGGACGTTGGCGAGTTGGCGCTGAATTC
>JAJPKD010000219.1 GCA_021323895.1 Acidobacteriota bacterium
GCCCTTCTGCGCGATTCGAGTGATAGTGAATCGCTTTCGCCACCAGGTCTTTGCCGGTTCCCGATTCGCCCTGCAGCAGCACCGACGAGACCTCGCTCTCGGCGACCTTCTGGGCCATGGCCAGCATCTCGCGAATCGCCGGCGATTGCCCGATGATTTGCTCGAAGCTGAACTGCTGCGAACGTTCGCGGCGCATCAGGTTGACTTCGCGCCGCAAGCGGCTGGCTTCGATGCCGTTGCGAATCGCTACGTGCAACTCTTCCAGGTTGATCGGCTTGCCGATAAAGTCGTAGGCGCCACCACGCAAGGCCGCGATCGTTTCATCAACCAGCACGTTGGCGGTGATCATGATGATGACGGCGTCGGGTTCGCGCTGGCGCATCTTGCGCAGCAGGTCCAACCCGGAACCGTCCGGCAGATTTATGTCGAGCAGCACCGCCGCAGGCGATTCGGCCTCGAAAGACGTCAGACCTGCCGTCGCGGTAGCAGCCTCGACCGGCTCAAAACCCCAGCCGCGCAAGGCTTCACCCAACGACCAGCGGATCATTTTCTCGTCATCGACTACGAGGATCTTCTCTTTGTAGTTCTTCAGGTTCTTTTCCTTCTTCCCAGTCGCCATGCGACTCGATTATAGGCAACTAGGCTGCGCTAGAAAACCATTGCGGCTCACTGAGTCTCGAAAAGCGTGCGGCAAGTAGGCAGACGCAGCCCAGCAGCCTTTAGCAATTAGTGTGCAGCCAGCCTTTCGCAGGATTTCGCGCAATTCCACATGTGCAGTGCGGAATACTCCTCATACAGACTGCGATGATTGCGGCATTTTCCCCGCGTATCTCGATGAAAACGCGCCGAAACTCTAATGAATAACGGCCGACTGCGAGGTTCGATCGACGACCATATCCGGATGTTCGCGCCGGAAAGATTGGGCGATGTGGCAGTTCCAGCAAACCGGCAGATAAGTCGTCATGGCATCAATCGCCGCCGAGATTGGGACTTGGCCCCACTCGACCGTCACGCCCTCGGGATTCATAAGAGCGGGCTGGTGATCGACGATGTGGATTTCCGGAAAGGGCTGCGCACAGAATGCTCAGCTCTTGCCGCGATACCATTTCTCGAGGACGCTGCGCACCAGACATTCTTCCGGCGCGACATCCAGTTGCAGCAAGCACTCCTGTCCGCAATCCTGCTTGATGGGCCAGCGCCAGCAATTTTCCAGACGGAGATCGGTATGACCGAATAAAGACGTCGCCGCCGCGTGCCCCGCGTCAACTTCGACCATGGCCTGCTTACCGGTTTCCGGACAGATGATGACGCGCTCGCCCGAAACTTTTTGCCGCGTGCGGACGAAATAGCGAATACCGAAATAGATTCCAGCGACGAGTAGCACTGGGATGAGTACGTAAACGATCGTCATTGTCCTATCTCCTTTCGGTCACGGGCAGCGCCTTCTGGCGCTCGGCTTCAAGCTGCTGAATCTTCTGCCGCATCCACTGTTTAAGAGATTCCTCCATCCTCGCTTGATTGCCTTCGGCTTCAAGATCTTCAACCGTATCGCCGCTGTCGGTCAGAGGAATGAAGTGGCAGGGAACCAGCTCGGCCCGCTTCGCCTCGGGAACAAAATCGATCAGATGACATTCACTGCACGGATGCGCCTTCTCGGGCAGAGCGTAGTTGACGCAGGTAAGCGAATCACGGAAAGCCGAGGTTTCCCTCCACGGCGTGCGAACTGATCGCCCATAGCCGCCCTTCTCGATAAAGTCGAGTTCGGTTTTGAGCAACTCGAGCAGGTCACGTTCGTCTTTTGACATGTCGCATCCTCCAAGGCCTCCGAGGATTGGGCGAACAACTGCGACGCCCTGATTTGCTACTGATGCGAGCAATGGCCATGCCGGGAAATACTCGCAATTCAACGCGCTGCGGAATGAAAAGTCTGCGAGAAATCACACAATGCAGCGCGCTTTTCCTCAAACTCATTTCACTCGTTAACGGTTTCACTGACGAATTCGCACTGACCAGAGGGCACACTACTTGCCACCCTCTGCGGATAAGTCCAACGCAACGCTTGGGTGATCGATTCAGTTTTTCGTTTTCAATTCTTAAGTACAGTTATGGGTCAACACGACGTCGAACAGAATATCGACGAGCTTAAGGTTCAGGCGTTTACCAGCGCCTTGCTCGACGATCTGCGCGCGCTCGATTACATGATCGATCACGACATGATCGAAAGCGGCGTCAGGCGAATCGGCGCCGAACAGGAGATGTTCCTCGTCGATCGCAGCCTGCGTCCCGCGCCGCTGGCTCTGGAAGTTCTGGGCGGGCTGAATGATTGCAGGTTTACGACCGAAATCGCGCGCTTCAATCTCGAAGCCAATCTCACGCCCCAAGTTCTCGATAGCCACTGCTTCAGCAGAATGGAGCAGGAACTGATCGAGCTAATCGACAAAGTGCGGAACACCGCGGCGCAATCCGATGCGGATGTGCTGCTGGCGGGCATCCTGCCGACGATGCGCCTCTCGGACCTGACGATTGACAACCTGACGCCGATGGCGCGCTATCACGAGTTGAATCGCGCCATCACGCGCGCTCGCGGCGGGCCTTTCAGAATCAACATCAAGGGCGTCGACGAGCTGCAAATTGAGCACGACAACTTGATGATGGAGTCGTGCAACACGAGCTTTCAAATTCACTTCCAAGTGAGCCCACGCGAATTCGCCAGCGCCTATAACATCGCCCAGGCCATTACCGCGCCAGTGTTGGCCGCCGCTGTCAACTCCCCAGTTCTTTTCGGCAAACGTCTATGGCACGAGACGCGACTCGCCTTGTTCCAGCATTCCGCGGACGAGCGCTCGCCCACGCAACTCATGCGCAGCCAACCAACGCGCGTTGGATTTGGCGAACGTTGGGTCAGGAACTCAATCATTGACTTGTTGCACGACCAGGTGACGCGCTTTCGCCCGATCATGGTCAGTCCGGTCAAAGAGAGTTCGCTGCGTGTGCTGGCGCGCGGTGAAGTGCCGACGCTCGGCGCGCTGTTCCTGCATAACGGAACCATTTGGCCGTGGAACCGCGCCTGCTATGGAGTCCGCGATGGCGTCGCACAGTTGCGCATTGAGAATCGCGCCTTGCCGTCCGGGCCGACGATCGTTGACGAGATTGCCAACGCCGCTTTCTTTGTAGGCCTGATGCTCGCTCTGCCTGAAGAATACGGCGACATCAGCGCGCGCATGAACTTCGACGACGCGAAGGCAAACTTCTTTGCGGCGGCGCGTTACGATCTGCACGCGCAGTTCACCTGGATTGACAACAAGAGCATCTCCGCCGTTTCGCTGATTCGCGATCACTTGTTGCAGTTGGCTCAGCAGGGACTGCGGCAAGCCAAGGTCGGCGGCGCAGAAATAGGTAAGTACCTGGGCATCATCGACGAGCGCGTCAAGACGCGGCAGACGGGCGCGCGCTGGCTGCTGAAGTCGCTGGCGGCAATGGAGAATGTCGAGCCTAAGGATTTGCGCTATCGCGAACTGACGGCGCGGATGCTGCGCGAGCAAAAGGAGGGTAAGGCCGTGCACGAGTGGAAAATTATCAAAACCGCAGACGACATCGAGTGGAGTCAAAGCTATCAGACTGTCGGCCAGTTCATGTCAACGGATCTCTTTACGGTGCGGCCTGATGACCTGGTCGATCTCGCTGCCAGTGTCATGGATTGGCGACACGTTCGGCACGTGCCCGTGGAGGATGACGAAGGACGATTGATCGGCTTGGTCACTCATCGCGACTTGCTGCACATTCTCAGCAAGGGAATGCAATCGACGCAAACGCCACTGGCCGTGCGCGACATCATGAAAACCGAACTGCAAACTGTCTCTTCTTCTACGCCTACGCTCGATGCCCTGGAAATCATGCAGAAAAATGGGATTGGGTGCTTGCCCGTCGTCGATGATGGCCGCCTCGTCGGCATTCTGACTTCGTTTGATTTTCTCGCCGGTTCGGCGCGGCTTTTCAAACATTACCTGTCCAAGTCCGACGAGCAACCTAAAGTCATGCATGCGGGAGTTCCCAGCTAATCGCCTATGAAAACGATCATCGAACCGTTCCGCGTCAAAGTCGTTGAGCCCATCAAGATGACTACGCGCGCTGAGCGCGAAAAATATCTTCAGGAAGCTGCTTACAATCTTTTTCTCTTGCGCGCCGAAAACGTGATCATCGATCTGCTGACCGACAGCGGCACCGCGGCAATGAGCGCCGCCCAGTGGTCGGCATCGATTCGTGGCGATGAATCCTACGCGGGCAGTCCCAGCTTCTACCGCTTCGAAGAAACCGTGCGCGACATCTTCGGATTCAAACACGTCGTGCCGGCGCATCAGGGCCGCGCTGCCGAACGGATTCTTTTTTCCACGATGTGCCGGCGCGGCAGCGTCGTGCCGAACAATACTCACTTCGACACGACGCGCGCGAACATCGAGTATCTCGGCGCGGAAGCCGTCGATCTTCCCGTGCCTGAGTTCTATCAACCCGCCGTCATCCATCCGTTCAAAGGCAACATGGACGCGCAAGCGCTAATCGATCTAATCGAGCGCGTCGGTGCAGACCGCATTCCGCTCGTGATGCTGACGGTGACGAACAATTCCGGCGGCGGCCAACCGGTTTCGATGGCGAACATTCGCGAAGTGAAATCGATCTGCGCACGCTACTGGTTGCCGCTGTATCTCGACGCCTGCCGCTTTGCCGAGAACGCTTGCTTCATAAAGTTGCGCGAACCAGGCTATGCAAACCAGAGCGTCAAAGAGATCGCGCGCGAGATGTTCTCCCACGCTGACGGGTGCACGATGTCGGCGAAGAAAGATGGTCTCGCAAACATCGGCGGATTTCTCTGCACGAACGACGATCAGTTGGCGCAGCAAGAGAAGGATTTATTGATTCTCACCGAAGGGTTCCCAACCTACGGGGGATTGGCTGGACGCGATCTGGAAGCGATCGCGGTTGGCTTGGAAGAAGTTCTCCACGAGGATTACTTGCAATATCGCTTCGCGTCGATTCGTTATCTCGGCGAGCACATCGCGAGCGCGGGCGTGCCCATCGTGCAACCGCCGGGCGGCCACGCGATCTACATCGACGCTCACGCGATGCTGCCGCACATTCCGCTAAACCAATATCCGGGACAGGCTTTGGCAATCGAACTCTATCGCGAAGCAGGAATCCGCTCATGCGAAATCGGATCAGTGATGCACGCGGAAAAAGATCCAGTCACCGGCGAAGAGATTCCCGCGCCGATGGAGCTGGTGCGCCTTGCCATCCCGCATCGCGTTTACACGCAAAGCCACATCGATTATGTGATCGAAGCCATCCTCGATGTGTACGAACGTCGCGATTCAATTCCCGGAGTTCGCATCGTCAGCCAACCAAAATTCCTCAGACATTTCACGGCGAGATTTGAACCGATTGAATTTGTCGGAGGGCCGGGCGTTAGCGAGGGCTTGACTGCGGAAGTTGTCCTCCCTGACGGCCGGGCTGACGCGACGCGGGAGGTACTGCTTAGTTAGGAGCGCACGCATCCTGCGTGCGGGCCGCGGGCATCTCTGCCCGCATGGTCAATTCATTCAAGACGTTGCCAGGATGGTTGCGGACCGCAGGCAGGATGCCTGCGCTCAACTCACTGCGCCGGTAGCTTCGTTTCTTTCCGCGGATGGCATTCGACGCATTGGAATTGTGAGATGTCGCCGAGGTTCACGGGATGCTGGAATGGTTTATTGCCTTTGTGACAGAACTCGCACTTGTGATCCGCGAGCGCGCCCAAATCCACCGGATGTTTGAATGATCCGGTCTTCACGTTCTGTTCGGGCGGCCGCGCTGAGTCGTAGATGATCGTATGGCAAATGTCGCAATCGTTTCTGATCGGTTTTCCTTCTTTGCTGACGTGTTCGCCGTCGTGACAGCGGAAGCAGCCCGAGAAATACAGATGCCCGATGTTGTTCGGGTGCGTCTGCCAATCGGTTTTCATTTCCGGGAAGAAATAGGTTTGGAAGATGCGCTGAACTTCCGCCACCGCGCTGTCAATTAGCTGGCGCTTCTTCGAGTAAATATCCGAATAGTTTTTGCTATAGAAATCGTTGAGACCGCTGGCGATCGAATTCACCGCTTGCGGCGTCGTGTCGTACGACTTGCTCAGCAGCTCAACCGCACTCTTCTTCAGATAAGGCAATGACGGATCGAGTTTGCCCGCCGCGAAAGATTGATCGACGGCAACATCCGGCGGCAGGTAAACGTGCGCTGGACGGTTGTGGCAATCGACGCAGTCCATGCGGCGCCGGTTGCCGTTGGCAATTTGATCGGGCGTCAGCGGACGATTTCGATCGAAATACTCAGTGACGTTCCCTTGTCGATCTTTGATGCGCACCCAGGGAATAACCTGGCGATGATCGTCGGTCGAAATGTAGGTCACTTCGTTGGCAATGTTCATGTGCCAGTGAATACCGGCAACTTGCCCGGTCACAGGGCTGCCGCCGCCAACATTGATCAGCAACTGGCGCGTCCGCTTGGTGTTCTGCTCGTCGTAACCGTAATGCGTGATCGTTTTCAGTTGCGCGCCAAAGAATTTCTCGGGCCAGTGACACTGCTCGCAGGTTTCCTGCGCCGGGCGCAAATTGTGAACCGGCGTCGTTATCGGCCGCGAATATTTCTTGAACGTCACTGAATAGAGCTGATAAGCACCTGACAATTTCGATCGCACGTACCAACTCGCGCCGGGGCCCACGTGACAGCCGACGCAGCCAACCCGCGCGTGCGCGCCTGCTTGATAAGCAGTGAACTCAGGCTTCATTACAGTGTGGCAAGTCTCGCCACAGAAGTTAACCGACTCGGTATATTCAAAGCCACGATAACTGCCGAACGCGCTCGCCGATACAAAAACAAACGTCACCATCAGGAACAGAAAGAACGCGCGCCGTGAACGCGGATCGTTCAAGTCTAACCGGGGGTATGCCGAGATCTCAGATGGTTTCGCGCGATGGCGTCGGCGCCGCTCGAGCAGCATGCCGAGGATTACGACGGCCACGCCGAACATTAAGATCGACGGGCCGATGATGTAAGTGAGAATGCCGAGATAGGGATTCTCAGCCGACGAAGTAATCTCGAGCAGAAACAGCAAAAAGACGCTGACCAGGCTGGCGATCACGATCGCCGCGCCGACCAAACTTATGTAATTGCGAAAGACACTTGGTGGCTTGGGAGCCAGTGGTTCTACGCCCATGGGTCGGTCGGGCGGCCGGCTCGAATGGATAGAATGTCGGTCCATCTAGTTAACTTTTTCAGGTACCTCGGCAGGGGTTTGCGAATCGCTCGGTTCCGCTGTGGCTTGCTTATTCATCTCTTCAAATGCCAGCTCGTGCTCTTCCCGGTAAAGCTCTTCGGAAACGCGGCCGTCGATGAACGCGAAGTTTACCGGATAAATGTCGGGATCGAAAATCACATGATAGAAATGCCAGACGATGATGGCCAGCGTTGCCAGTACCGCTTCGTAGAAGTGAATCGCCAATGCGATATCGATCCACCAGCGCGCCAGAAATCCGAACACGCCAATCTTGAACCAGTTCATCAGACCGGTCAGGCCCATGATGAATGTGCCCCAAATGACGGCCCAGTATTCAGCTTTTTCAGCATAACCAAAGCGCGCGATCTTCGGTTTGTGTCGCCTAATGCCGAGGTAGTAAGCGAAGTTGCCGATCACGTCGCGGACATCTTTGATCTTCGGGAGCATGTCCTTAACCCAGCGGCGGCCGTCCTTACTGAGAGCGAGATAAGCGAGGTGATAGACGCCGACGATCAGCATGATGACCGCTGCCACGCGATGAATGACGCGGCGCAGATATTCGTTTGAGCCCAGCAGCCATGCCAATCCGGAGTCGGGATATTGCAAAGCAAAACCGCTCAGAACCAACACGATGAAGCTGGTCAACAAAAGCAGGTGCTGAATCCGCTGATTAGCGGTCAACCGAACGATCGTGCGTTGCTGATTTCGCCGCGCGACAAGTTTCTTTCGCCACACGAGCACGTTGTGCAGCGCCATCCCGCCGATCGTCAGGAAGATCAGCGGCAAATAGATCAAGCGAACGATCTGCGTGCCCCGCATGCCGAGATCACGCGTGGTGGCGTTTGAAACTAATTCGGAGGTTAAGTGAATCTTTCCCTTGGTGAAGTTAGCGCTCGCGCCGACGTGACATTGGCCGCACGTCTGCTGGAGATGCTCGGCATTGATCATAGAACGCGAATCCGACGACGGCAGAATATTGTGCACGCCGTGACAGCTCGCGCAGTTCGCCACGACTTTCGATCCAAGCTGCGAAGCTAATCCGTGATAGCTGTCGCGATAACTGCTGACGCGTCCGGCGGCCACGCCGAATTCCTGCGTCAACGTCACGCCTTCGTGGCACTTTGCGCAGCTATCGGTGCCGACGCTCGGCGAAATCGTGTCCTTCGTGCCATCGAACGGCATCAGGATGTTGTGAATGCCGTGGCAGTCGGTGCAAACCGGCGTGCGACTTACGCCACGAACCAAAGCCTGGCCGTGAATGCTCTGCATGAACTCGTTGGCTTCGGTGCGATGGCACTTGCCGCACGTGTTCGGGATGTTGACCTTGGCAATCGAGGATTGTTGATTTGAAGCCGGCTCGACATCGTGTCCGTTATGACAGTCGGTGCAAACCGCGGCGCTCATGTTGCCGCGCGCGATCGCTTTCGCGTGCACGCTCTCACGATAAGCCAGCAGCGGCCGGTTGCTGATGCCGCTGCCCTGCATGATGGTTTTGTCGCCGTGACAACGGCCGCAGGTTTCGGCCACGTTCGCGCGATTGATCGTTGATTTCGGATCACTCGCCGGCAACATCGTGGTCATGTCACCATTTTTGGTGTGGCAGTCGAGACACGCGGCGGCTTTACCACCGTTGCGAACTGCCTGCGCGTGAAAGCTGTGGTCGTAGGCAGTGTGCGGCGCGGTGTGAAACAGCGAGCCCGCCAGATACGGAAGCTGCTTACCGGGACCATGACAGCCCTGGCACTGCAGCGTCGGGGGTGGCGCCGGCGACGCGGCCGCGTTTGGCCCACCGATGATGGCGCCGTCGTTTGGCTTTACCGGGGTCGCTGAATTTTGAGATGGGTTTTGAGGTGTTTGCGCTGAAACAGATCTCAGATAAACGACAGAGAGCGCCGCACAGACAAACAGCGCGATCAGGAGAATCAGCGAAGCTAAGTGTCGTCGCACGGCTCTAATCTCTCGGAAAGGTATCATGCGGAAAGATACCTGATGCGGTGATCGACGCGCCGTGACTACGGTCACAAGTAGCCATCTCGAATACCAATCTTTCGGCTGAAATATTTGGCCAGATGCGAAGATAGCTCTCTCGATTTCTCAAGAGAGCTATCCGAAACTCCAGCAGCTCGCCGGAATCGACGCGATGACTGGTTGTTTGCCGCAAAATTTTGTTGCCTTACTTGAGCGACTTCATATAGCCCACCAGCGCTTTTGCCTGATCGGCTGTCAGCCCTTTGTCTTTGAATGCCGGCATGTTGGGTGGCTTCTCGGCCGCCTTGCCATCAAGGACGATTTGAATCAGCACATCGTCGGCTTTGGTCTTGTCCATCTTCTTCTCAGCCGTGGCGCCATGGCACATCTTGCACTTCGTGTTGTACAACGCGGCGGTGTCGTCATCACTCGTAGCGCGAGCCGGCACCACAATTAGCAAAGCCGCCGCGACCAGCGGAATCCCGATCAAAGCTGCTGCGATTTTCTTCATTATTGCGATCCCCTTCTTCAAGAATTGAGTAATCCCCCCACGGGAACGAACATCCTTCGGCAATGGTCGTGCCGTGCTGAATGTTGAGAAAAACAACAGTTAAGAAGGTGTTCGTTGCGAGGTTTTCCGCAAGCTTGGGAGAATTTTCATGCAGCCTCAACAAGGCGAGCGGACACAAAGCGACCAAAGAGATCACCTCAGTCACCTTGTGTCCTAATCCTGCGTGTTAGACGCTCTTAGGCAGCGGCCTTCTTATGACAGACCGTGCACTTTTTCGATCCCGGCGGCGCCGGGTCCAAATTCGGTCTCGCCTTGACCGCTTCATCGTGACAAGTGCCGCAGCTGTGATGAAAAGCCTGCTGGTTCGTCATCACAGTTGGCTCGGCGCTGCCTTCGAACTTGACGGACGGAATTTCCGGCAGAAGCTTGGGCTTCTGATCCGCGCGCGCATGACAATCGGTGCAAACCGCTCCTAACGCATTCGCATCCTTGTCGAGCAACTCCATGGTCAAGGTCGTCGTGCGATCAGCCGGCCAAGCAGTCTTGTGCGGCGGATGCTTGACGGCTTCGGCCGCAGGCTGGGCCGTGTGATGGCAATCGACGCACGCGATCTGTTTCGTTCCGTCGGGGCTTCGCTTCTCCATCGCATGCTTCATGTGATTGAACGTCACCTGACCCAGCTTCGCTTCTTTTGCCAGCACGATGGTCTCCGGCACCTTGGATTGCGAACTGGTCCTGTTGATTACCAAGCTCGAAGCCACCACGAGTAAAGTAATACAGAGCACGAATCGAAAAACTGTTGCTGGTTTCACTCCAGGGGATTTCTGCATCGAGGTTAACCTCCTAATTAGTTATCATCCTAACATCTCGCAGCCAGAGTAGCGTCCGGCATTTGACGCAACTTTGGCTCGCACAAGCGGCAAAAATCACTTGCCTTCAAGTCAACTTCTTCCACCGAATTCGAAAAGCGCATCACACAATTGAAGTCCGGACAATGGGCCAACCCAAACGCATGGCCCAACTCGTGTGTTGCCTCTTTTTCAACTCGCTCAAATAACAGCGCCCGATCATCGGGCAGTCCGTAAAACGTTTGGTGCAAGCGATGCGCCGACATCAGTGCGCAACTTCCCCCAACCTGCGCTTCACCAAAAACAAAAGTAAAGATCGGAATGAACAGATCGACGTCCGTGACACCGAGCAATTTGCCGCAGCCCGAACCCGCCATATCGTGCAACTGCTGTAGCAACTGCGTCGAATGATACTGCCGCCGTGTTTCATTGTAGGCAGCGCGCGGATTCAACTCGGTTGCAGACAACACACAACGCGCGCCAAACGTTCCGGGCAAAGTCAGCGATAAATATTCGATCAGCTCTCGATCCACGTCGCCGATTGCAACGAGTTTGATTTCGGTAACGGGCGATTGCATCGGCGCACCTCAACTCGCCTTCGATCCGGCCCGCGGGTCGATGGCTTCGCGCTTGAATCCGTATTTCTTGATCCGGTTGTAGAGCGTCACGCGATCGATTTCCAGCAAGCGCGCCGCGCGATAAATATTCCAACCCGTTTCTTCCAACGTGCGCTTGATATGCAATCGTTCAATTTCCGCAAGCGATCGCCCGGCCGCATTCCCGTTTGCGTGATTCATTTTCAACGGCAAATCTTCAGCCATGATCTTCGCCGACTGGCAAACGAGTACCGCCCGCTCGATCGCGTTTTGCAACTCGCGCACGTTGCCTGGCCATTCGAAATTCGTCAGGACTTCTTTCGCTTCGCTGGAAAGCTTCATCAGCGGGCGGTTCATGCCGCGCGCAAACTTCTTGAGGAAATGATCCGCCAACAGCGGAATGTCTTCGCGGCGCTCGCGCAACGGCGGGATCGTGATCGAGAAAACGTTGATGCGATAGTAAAGATCCTCGCGGAATTTCTCTTCGCTGATCATGGTCTCCAGGTTCTTGTTGGTGGCTGCGATCAGACGAAAATTCACCGGAATTTCGACATTTCCACCGACGCGAAAGATCTTTTTCTCTTCCAGCACGCGCAGCAAATCGACCTGTGTTTTCAAGCCAATATCGCCAATTTCGTCGAGAAACAGCGTCCCGCCATCGGCCATCTCGAACTTTCCTTTGCGACGGTACTGCGCGCCGGTGAACGCCCCTTTCTCATGCCCGAACAATTCTGATTCAAGCACGCCTTCCGACAACGCACCGCAATTGACTACGACAATCGGCATGTAACGCCGCCCGCTGTTGGCGTGAATCGCGCGCGCGATCAATTCTTTGCCCGTGCCCGATTCGCCGCGAACCAGGACCGTCGTGTCCGACGCCGAGACCATTGCGACCTGCTCGAGCAAACGCCGCGTCGCCGCACTGGTGCCGACAATCTCGTGCAGCAGATTCAACTCGTCGATCTTCGTGCGAAGCTGTTGGTTTTCCGAAACGAGTTGCTTGCGCTCGACCGCTTTTTGAATCGTGTGTTCGAGGTCGTCGGGATTGAACGGCTTGATGATGTAGTCGTACGCGCCCTGCTTCATCGCTTCGACTGCGCTTTCGACCGAGGCGTAAGCCGTCATGATGATCACGGTCGCGTCGGGCTGCGCTTCTTTCAACTTGCGCTGCAACTCCAGCCCATCGATTCCCGGCATGCGAATGTCGAGCAGAAAGATGTCCCAACTGCCGTGCGTGAGTTTTTCCAGCGCCACCTTCGCCGACTCAGCCGTGTCGCATTCGTAACCTTCGTCGCGAAACCAATCGCCCAGCGAATCGCGCACGACCGCCTCGTCATCAACAATCAATATGCGAGCGCGTGTTGGTTCCATGGTTGGACCTCCAAATTCTTTGTCTCAATCCGATCCGGCAGCCGGATTACGAAAGTCGTCCCACATCCGGGCGCGGATTCAACCTCAATTTCACCGGCGTGACCCGTGACGATTCCGTAAACGACCGCAAGTCCAAGCCCGACGCCTTTGCCTTGCTCTTTCGTGGTGAAGAATGGCTCGAAGATGTGTTGCTTCGTCTCTGCGTCCATGCCGACGCCGTTATCGCTGATGCGAATCTCAGCGCAATTTCGATCTGCAGAGTATCGAGAGTTGATCACGATTTCGCCTTCGCCCTGATGGACCGCTTCACATGCGTTGATGAGCAAAGCGACGAGCGCTTGCTTGATCTGCTGTTCGTCACAAACAATTTGCTTGAGATCGGCGTCGCATTTGCTGACTGCTCGCGCGCCGGTCAAATCGATCTTGTGCTGCACGAGCCGCACCGATTCGTTGATGATGTCGTTCAGATTGTTTGGCTTCACATTCGGCTTGGTCTGCCGCGAGAACTGCAGCAAGCCTTTCACAATCTCGCCACAGCGCGCTGATTCGGCAGCGATCGTCTCAACATGCTTCTTGGTTTCTTCGTCAACTGGCTCGCGATTGCCGTTACGATTCAAGCGCTTCAGCACCAGCCGCGCGTAAACCAAAATTCCGGCGAGTGGATTGTTGATTTCATGCGCGACGATCGCCGCGAGCTTGCCAATCGAAGCCAGCTTCTCCACCTTCAGAACATGCTCGTGCGCCTGTTCCAACTCAATCGTTTTCTTCTCGACTCGATCCTCAAGCGTCTTCGTCCATTCGTTGATCTCAGCGTTAGCGCGCTTCAACTCGCCGGTCATGCGATTGAACGAGTGCGCCAACTCGCCTAACTCGTCGCGCGATCGAACGCGAATCTTGTAATCGAGTTCGCCCGCCGCCACGTGATTAGTTCCGACGATCAATTGCCGGATCGGTTTGTGCACCATCAACCAAATCAACGTCGCGAACAGCAAAGACAACAACACGACCGCGGCGACCAGACTCGTCATCATCTGCTTCCGGCTGGTGGTGATCGCCGCATCGACTGTGTCGAGCGACATGCGCACATTGATCATCCCGAGCACTTTCGTGTCCGCCGGATGCGCATGACAACCGGCATTCGAACAGCCCGGCTCGTTTTCGATCGGATTGATCACGCTCAGAGTTCGATGGCCGCTCGCGTCGGCGAAAATTCGCGTGCGCTGTTCGCGGCTGAGCTGATGCGGAATCGAACCTTCGACCTGTGAGTTCTGACCTTCGCGAGCATGGCAAGCGGCGCAAGCCTCCGCGCTCTTGTCCACACTCGTGAACAACTCGTGTTCGTCGGTCGAAGACTTGATAACGCCGGCTTTGTTGAAGATGCTGATCTTCTCAATGCCGGGTTGCGACCCGATCGAAGTTACGATCTGATTGATCTCGTCGCTGCGATTGTGCAGCATCCCGTAGCGCGTGCTGCGCTTTACGGTTTCGGTGATGCGATCGCCGGCAGCGTAGGTCGCTTCCTCCAAATTCTCCCGATGCAGCCGAATAATCTTGTAGCCGAGCACCGAAAAAATAATCATCATTCCGCCAATCAGGCAGAGCGTGAGCTTTAGGCTTAGATTGATCGAAGTCAGATGTTTCCTAACTTTTCGCATGACAGGCATCGCACCTGTCTTCTTTTCTGACGCTGACGGCCTTCACGCCGTCGTGGCACGTGCCGCAGTTCGTCATCTTTCGGTCCGGCGCGATGTCGGCGGTCGTCGGCAACATCCTGAACAATCCCGAGTGACACGTGCTGCAATTCGGATTTTTCTGATCGACGTGCCGCGCGTGACTGAAGACGCATTGGCCCGGGCTCGTCTTGCCCATCTTGATCTTGATTGGGCCGGGCATCTTCAGTTCAGCCAAGCCGCGACTGACATCGACGCTTCCCGATCCTTCTGACAAAGCCACAACCGGAAGACGTCGCCGGATTCCGTCGTAGCTAAGCGCCGCAGTTCCGCCGAGTACAATCACGACCAGAACGAACGCCAGCGTCGTCGCGCTCCAAAGCGGCGAGCGAAACGCCGCCAGCGCGGGCAGCTCAGCGCGTTTGCCCTGCGCGATTTCTTTCATATCTTCCGGCGGAAATACGTCGAGATATTTCACTGCCAGACCAAACATGATGAAGCCGGCGGTGACGATCGACGCGGTGATGGCCAGCTCGGTCCAGCTCGGGAAGTAATGCACACCCGAAGATTGGTCCATGCCAGTGATCGCGACGTTGATGCGATTCATCACAAAGCCGAGCACAATCATCAGCGCCGAAGCGAACAGGCCAAATTGGTTATTGCGAATGCGCGGAATGAACAGCAGGATAATCGGCGCGATGACGCCAAGCAGCATCTCTGCCAAAAACATTCGGCCTTCGTAAGTCGGCTGGAACGCGAGCGACAACACGCCGCGCGACTGCATGTCCATAACGCGAATGACGAGATAGACCAACAGCGTCACCGCCCCGACAGCTCCGAGTTTTGTCAGTAAGTGAAAATCAAGGTGTTTGCGGAAAGCGCGCAGGCTCAGGTACGACTCGAAGATTGTCATCGCGCAGCCCAGCGCAATCGCCGAGATGAAAAAGAAAACCGGCAGCAGAGGCGAATACCACAGCGGATGCAGACGATGCGGCACGATCAAATAGAGCGTGCCCAGAGACGATTGGTGCATCGTCGAGAGCAAGACGCCGAGAATCACGAGCGGAATCGTGATCGACTTAACGATCTTGTATGGTCGTTGCCACGGAAGTTTCTCGAGTACGAGCGGACTGAACTCAAGCATCAGTACGGTCGTGTAAAGCGTTACGCACCAGCCTACTTCGAACATCACCGAATGCGGATTCCACATGATCAGGGGATGCCAGATGTTGTAAGGCCGGCCCAAATCGAACATCAATCCAACACAAGCCAGCGAGTAGCCGAGGAACGCCGTCAGAATTGCGGGACGGACAATAGGCCGGTATTTTTCGATATGAAAGATGTAAACGACTGCGCTGATACTAAAACCACCAGCAGCGAGCGCGACGCCGCACAGCACATCAAATCCGATCCAGATGCCCCACGGAAATTGCGCGCTGAGATTGGTTGTCCCACCGAGACCCTTCGTGAAGCGCAAAACCGTGGCGTAGAAACCGGCGGAGAGAATCATCAGCAGCACGACTCGCCAGAAAGTAATTTTCGGGAAACGTAAACTGATCTTTGCCATGTCAGTTCGTTCCTTTCTCGGTCGAGTGTGCTTCCCGTTCCGCTTTCTTCACTTCCTCGCGTCGCTTCGTGATCCACCAAATGCCGCTCATTAAAACGCCGCCGATGCTCACTACCGTCGGTAGCTTGTGCAGCACATTCCATGTCAGATGCGGCAGCGGAGCTTGCAGCAAATCCGTGCGATAGCCCAGCGTCGCGAAAGGCACATCTGAGAGAAGTAGCACCGAAGTGCCGCCAACCTCAGCGACCCCATAGACGTGATTCACGTAGCGCCCAGGATTCGCGCGAATGCGCGCTTCAGCTTCCGCGGTTAACTCATCGCGATTGCCAAACTTGGTCGCGCCAGTCGGACACACCGTCGCGCACGCAGTCGCCAATCCGGCAGCTACTCGATCGCGGCACAGGTCGCACTTGCGCACACGTGGCGTGATGGGATCGTCCCATTCGTATTGCGGCACGCCGAACGGGCACGCCTGCACGCAGTAACGACAGCCCATGCACTTGCTGGCGTCGTACGACACGGGTCCTTGCTCTGACTTGACCAGCGCGCCGACGGGACAGACGGAAACGCAAGTCGGCTCGTTGCAGTGCATGCACATGCGCCGCACGAACCGATTGTTCCGGCGATTCACTACCGTGAAAGTGTCCGCCGACAAGTTGTCGCGGAGAAAATTCTCGTTGGTCCTGGGAAGTTTGTTTCGTTCTTTGCAGGCGCCATAGCAAGCGCCGCAGCCTATGCACAACGTGGTGTCGAAGAGCAGGCCCTTCTTCGTTACCGTTTGAGTGTCCATTTTTTCACCTACCGGACCTCATCGGGCTGTTGAGAAATTGAGCAACTCGTATTCCTCGTGAAGCCCGACTGTTGAATGCTTGAACTGCTGGTTTTTGGGCGAGATTTGATGAGAAAGAACCGATCGAGTAACTCAACCCCGACCTCGGCTTGGTGAAACTTCTCAAAGTAGCTCGGGATTTCACCCATTACTTCCGAGGCTGTGTCGGTACCGAAGCGATAGCGACGACCAAGAGAATTGCCGAACACTTGATCCGCTCGCTACCGCTCGCGGTACCGAAACCAGGTCGGGGTTGGGCCCGAAGGAAAATCAAACTTCTTTGTCTTGCGGACGAAGGAACATTTCGTTGAACTGCTTCCAGGTTCCGTCATCCGCAAATTCGAGCACGCCACCGGCGAGTTGGCCGCCGTCCTGCAACACCTGGCCCAGTTGCATGTTGTCGAGCGTTTGGGCCGCGAAGAATTCCTGGAATCGCTGAGCCTCATTCTTGAGCCAATGCTTGGCTTCATCAGCAGTGACCAGATGCTTCAGATTGCTCGCGAGGTTTCGCGGCTTGAGCGAGCAGACCCAACCTTCTCGGTACGGATCGCTCTGAATCATCTCGGGATGCCACGGCAGTTCTTTGTCGATTGAAGTAACGACGCCATCGATCGGCGAGGCGAACGCCGCGCGATGATTGTCCTGCTTCAAAGCGAAGAGGACGTCACCGCGATTAACTTCTTTGCCGACTTCCGGCAGCACCACGTCATCGATTCTGCCGATTAATTTTTGCGCGAAGCCATCCAACCCGACGGTCGTGTTGCCCGAAGGCTTGACCTCGACCCAGGTGTGTCCGCTGTCGAGAAAGAGATTCGCCGGCGCCGATAGATTCGCGAACGCTTCCACCGGCACGAGCTGGTCAGCGAGATTGCGCGACGCATGCTCTTTCTTTGCTTTTCTCCATTGCACGACCCCGTCGATACTCACGCAAACCAGGATCGTCATAATTACAAACAGTGCTACCATGATGTTCACCTCCGATTAGAAACTAAGATTGCCGATCTGTGTTCCGCTGCGCTTGATGACAGCGGAAAGTATGAACTAATGACTCGTCGAGTTTGTTCGACGTCCAATCCGTGCAGAAATTCTTTGTTCAGTAACCCACCATCGGTCATGGTGGGAATGATTGCGATATGTTCGTCGCTTGAGATGCGATTAATCAGCGATCGTAGCTTTTCGATTTCACCTGCAAGCCACTGGCTGACTTTTTCGCCGTACATCAGCCGCTTCAGACAAGTCTTCAAGTCCTTCGGTTCAATCGTCATCGTCCATCCATCGCCGTAAGGATCTCGATTGATCAGAGCGGGTCGCAGCAGCAAGTTGGAATTTATCTCGAGGACTTTGCCTGACACGGGCGACGCGAGCGTCGCAATGCCAGATTGATGCGTGACACTCCAGGACGCTTCATCGCGCGTCAATTCCCGATGCCGAGCCGGTAGCGATATCGCATACGCCGGGCCCAGCATTCGTTGGGCAAAATCGTCGAGCCCGATGCGCACGATTCCATCTTCTTCAACTCGCGCCCAGGTGTGGCCAGGGTGATAGAAGAGGCTCGATGCGATTTCGCATCCTTGCACGCTTAGCGAAGTCGAAGAATCACGCCGGGCTGGCGTAACGAGAGTTTGTGGCGGGTGACTGTGAAACGCTTCATCAAACGGGCACCGGTCGCAGTCGAAATCTCGATCGCACAGCTTGTAATCAACCACGCCTGCGTCCATCCACAGACAGTGGAGAATTTCAGCATTTCTTGCTTGGTCGAGAGTTTGTATTTGATGGCGTCCGTTCATTTCAGCCTCTCGGCATGTCTGCCGCCAGGCGTAAGTGCAACGGACATTCCAACGAGTCGGCCGCGCAACGAAGGCCAGTTAACTTCTATTATTTATTCACTTACGGTGATGCGTGATGAAGACGATAACTGAGTCTGTTGAAGAAGCGAGTTGAGTTTCTCAACACGAATTCTGGGCGCGATCTTTGTTATTCAGCAAAACGGCGAGGGATCGTCAGTTGAGAAATCAAACAGCGGTTGTTGATGAATTCAACGGCAGTGTCAGTACCGCGAGCGATAGCGAGCGGATCACTTGATCCCGTCGCTACCGCTCTGGGTACTGACACGGCTTTGGGCAACCAACAGGATCAGAAATGCCACGTGTCTTTGGTGTGACAACGTTTGCAGGCAGTGAAGTCTTCGCCTCCGAACGCGCGCTTGCCGTCGTGACAAGTCATGCAGCTCTCGCCGCGTCCGGTCGCGTGATGATTGAGAGGTTCGGGAGTCGTCACCTGTCGGCGTTGCGGCTGGCCCGCGCGGACTTGATGACATTCGTTACAGAGAACTTTCGTGTGCTTCGCATGACTAAAGCTAACGCGAAACGCCGGCATCATTTCCGGCGTGCGCGAGTAGCCACCCAGTTGGTGACAGGTTCCGCATGAGGAGATATCGCGGCCACCGGATTGCGCGCGCGGTGTGTGACAGCGATAACAGGTTGTGTGCGCGTTGAAGCCCGCGGGGATCGACATGGCAACACCGCCGCGCGACTCGCGATGGCACGTCGCGCAACTCACCGTGCCCATGTTCACATGTTTCGCGTGATCGAACTTCATGCGGAAGCTCTTCAAACGCGGAAAAGGTTTCAGCGCTCCCGACTTTGCGTCGGTGTGACAAATCGTGCAGATAGGACTCTCGTTATTCGCGAACTGCTGCGCGTGACAACCAGCGCATGGCAAATGCTGGGACGCTCCCGGACGTTTGGGAATCGGGGCGCTGCTATCGCGGCGGTGACAGAGTAAACACGGCAGACGCGAGTGATTGCGGCTGCTGTGCTGAAACTTTCCATAGTCGAGGCCTTCGGGAAACTGCATCTGGTCCTGAGGAAGTTCGAGTTCGTTCTCAGACGTGCGCGAATGAGTCAGCGAGGTGTTGGAAATGATCAGGATCGCAACAGCCGCTAGTCCCGTAGGGACGAAATATTTGTAGAAACCGGCGGCAAAACAAATTCCGAAGCTCCGGAGGAGCGACATATTTGTCCGTTCCCGCCGGGAAGTAGAGATGCCGCTCCTATGGAGCTTGGATTCGCTTTTACGTTTATCTGCTACAAACATGTCGCTCCTACGGAGCTAAACCATCAACTCGTCTTCTTCGGCTTCGGCGTTGGAATCGCTTGCGGGTGATTTTCCGGAATCGGTTCGCTGCCAAACGTCACGTGGCACTTCGTACAGACGAACTTGGGATCTTTCTTGCGGCTATCGATTTCAAAATTGAGCGCGCCGCCTTCGTCGGTGGTCGTAGTGATGTGACAACCTTCTGCGCCCCCGCACGATCGCACGGCCACCTTCATTGTCTTCGGATCCGTGGTGCGGAAGGCTTCGTTATCAACCTTGTGACAATTCAAGCAACTCAGGTCGGGATGCTCGCCGGCCTCGTGCCGAAACGCACCCGCTGATTGGCGACGACTCCAGCGCGCCAGCATGACTTTGTCGGCGCCCATCGGCGTGGCGAGCTTCGCGTCGAAATCGACCTTCAACTGCATGGGTGAAGTGAGCTTGTGGCACGTCTCGCAATTCTTAGGCTCTGGAGCAATTCCCGAATCCGCGTTGTGACAAGTGAAGCAGATCGTATGACTGCTCGGAATCGTCTTGAACGTGCCCTTCTTCAGCCAGAAATTATCGCCGATGTCTTTCGGGGGCTTCACGACATATTCTTCGCTCGATTTGCCCTGCGGTAGATACGTCTCGTGACAGACGGGACAACTCTTGGGCGGCGCAGGTTTTTTCTCCTGAAACAAAACGTTCGTGAACAGTTGGCGGCGATCCAAGATCATCCCCACGACGTCGATGTGTTTGTCATGCGGAAAGCCAACGCCGAATTCTGAAACGAACTCGCGCCGTTTCAGTTTTGGATCAGTGAGATCGCCGAGACTCGGAAACAACCAGCGCGCAGTGTCCTTCGGCGTGACGGCGATGTGGCAGTTCGAGCAGATCGACGGCGCCGGCCGCTCGCGCGCAAAAAACTGCTCTTTGTGGCAACTCAAGCAGGCAGAGTGTTCAGGGAAATCAGCCACGTCCTGAAACGCCGCGTCTCCCTTACGCACGACATTCCAATTCTTGGACGGGACTTTATGGCATGAATTGCACGCCAGCTTTTGCGTGACGGCGTGCGTCGTATGCGAGAACTTTGTGTAGTCGATTTTTGGTTTCGGAGGAGTCTTGGGCTTTGAAGAGCCTCTTTGAGTCCTGCGCCTCTGCGCGCCTCCGTTGACGCTGGGCGTAGCCAAGGCCAACGAGAGCGTCAGTGCCCCGAGGACCAACGCGTAAAAGGGCAAGAGTTTTAGTGTGGGGAACCTGGCTCGTTTCACTGAAGTAAGGCTGCGGACCAGCCCGATGTTTATAGACCAAACGACTAGCATGCGTGCCGAAGCTCCTTTAGGAGCGCAATGTCATATTTCGCCAAAAAAATGGGCTTCGGAGTTCATTTGTACTGCGCGGGCTATAAACATTCTGTGCCGTACGGCACTCGAGGCGCTAATTATCCCTTATTCGATGCGGATGCACTCCGACTTTCTATTTGACGAATCTTAAGATAAACCAGCAGCGCCAAAAACAAAATGAAAACCAGCGAGACCACCAGGCCTTCGCGGCGGAAACGTCTTTCGCCCAAGGCGGCCAATCCCGCCTGGTAACCCTTGGCGGCCGCATCTAATCCTGGCGCGACCACCTTATCAACTTCCGCGGTCGATGAAGAGTGAATCAGAACCCTGGCGTGCGTCAGTGCATCGGTGGCGCCTTTCAGCTCGAACTTCGGCTTGCTGACTTCCATGCCTTTCTGTTCAGCATCCTTCAAGATGGCCGTTGATTTATCGATGCTGGCGATCAATTCATCGATGCGCGAACGCATCATGCCGGCCGCAATGAAACCTTTGTCGCCGTTCGAATGACAATTGACGCAGAGCGTGCCCTGCTGAGTTCCGATCATCTGATCGTTTGGCTTGATGATCGCGTGATTGCTATGACAAGTGATGCATTCAGCGAGCTGCTTATCGTCGAAAGCTTTCTTGTGCGGGCTCGTCTGAAACAGTTCAGCCTGGCGGCTGTGGCATTGGCCGCAAACGTTTGCGACCGAAGCAATGCCCGGCGGCGTCGCGCCATGATTGCCGTGACAATCGTTGCACGTCGGCGCGGATAGATCCTGTTTGTCGTACAGCGCCTTGGCGTGCACGCTGGTCTTATATTTATCGAACTGATCGCTGGGAATGCCGAACGGCTTCATGTAGTCCGCGCTCGCGTGGCACTTCGCGCAGGTCGTCGCGACGTTCGATGGGTAGACGGAAGAGAGCGGATCGCTGGGCGCGCGAATGCCGTGAACGCTGTGACAACTGATGCAAGTCGCCACGCGCGTTTCGCTCTTCTCCTTCAGCAGACGGCCGTGCACACTGGTGTAGTACTCACGTTCCTGATCGACGCGCAGTGAAGGATTGAATCGCTTCATCAGATTCGCGTCTGAATGGCACTTGCCGCAGTAAGCCGGGATGTCGAGTGTCTTCGGTTTGCCCAGATAGCCCTTGCTCGGATTCTTCGCGTCTTCTTTCTTGTCCGCGTTCGGATCGCCGCCATGACAATCGTTGCAGGACAGCCCGCGCGACTTGTGAATGTCGTTATCGAAGAGCTTCGCGGGCGCGCTGAGCCTCGTGTCGTCGAGTTTGATGTGGCATTCGATGCAGGAAGATTTCTTTTGAGCAAACGCCGCGTTAGCGAGAACCAGCAGCAGGAATGACGCAATCAAGAAAGCCATTGCAAATTGAAAATTGCAAACTCTAAATTGCAAATTGCGCGAACCGTCTTTCAGCAGTCTGACGCCTGAGACCACCGGATCAATTTGAAATTTGCAATTTTCAATTTTCATTTTGCAATCTCTTGATCACTTAGCCACGTACCCAACAATCGTCATCACCACGATGTACATCAGCGCGACAACGCCGCAAATGTTGAAAATCAAATGGCGGCGGCGATTTTCCGGATCGCGATCGATGAAAGGCACAATGAACAGAAGCAACGCGATCAGATTGAAGGCCATAATGCCGAGGACCTCACCGTCCATGCCGAGCACCTTGGCCGGGATCCACTTCAACGTCTGAAACATGAAGAGGAAGTACCACTCGGGCTTGATTCCCGCGGGGGCGGGCGCGAACGGATCGGCTTTCTCGCCGAGTTCCCAAGGGAACAAAGCGGCCAGGGCTGCCAGCACACCGATCGCCAAAATCCAACCGATGGCATCGCGCAAAATGAAGTTGGGGAAGAACTTCATGCGCTGATAGCTGTCTTCGTATTTTTTCGGCACGTGCATCCCGTGCAATTGGACCAGCGCCACGTGTACCCCGATAAAGACAGTTGCCGTCGCCGGCAACACCGCGACGTGAAATCCGAAGAACCGCGTCAGCGTTGCACCGGTTACGTCATCGCCGCCGCGCAGAAATCTTAGAATCGGGCGACCGACGATTGGCACCACGCCGGCGATCTCGGTTCCGACTTTGGTCGCAAAGAACGCCAGCTTGTTCCAGGGCAAAAGGTAACCGCTGAAGCCGAAACAGATGACGATGATCAGAAGGAATGCGCCGCTGACCCAGGTAATTTCGCGTGGCGGATAATACGAGCGCAGAAAAAAGACGCTGAACATGTGAATGAACAGCGTCGCGATCATGAGGTTTGCCGACCAGCTATGAATCGATCGAATCAGCCAGCCGAACTTAACTTCGGTAATGATGAATTGAACGCTTTCGAAGGCGTTTTCAGCGCTCGGCCGATAGTAGAGGAGCAGCAGAATTCCCGTGGCCACTTGTACGCAAAACAGGAAGAGCGTCATGCCGCCGAAGTAGTACCAGATCGAATGGCGATGAACCGGCACTTCCTTCTTGTCAGCCAGATGCATGAGCGTACTGATTGCCAGACGCTCATCCAGCCAGTTTGTCAGGTCGTTGATTCTCATCGATCAAAAGAGAGCATTTGACACTTGTCATCTGAGATTTCTCATTTGACATTTTAGAAGCGTGATTGCGCGGTCTTAATCGACGATGATCTCGCTTCGCCTAGCCGGTGTCATTCCGTCATCAAAATGAAAAATGACAAATATCAAATGAAAGATGTCAAATGATCCGCTCGCTACCGCTCGCGGTTCTGACACTACCCTCGCGTCACCACCACATCATCGCCGCGCGTGTTCACTTTGTACTCTTCCAAAGGTCTCGGTGGTGGACCGCCGATATTCTTTCCGCTCAAGTTGTATTGCCCGTTGTGACACGCGCACCAAATCTGTTTCGTGTCGTCGCGGTACTGCACGATACATTCGAGATGTGTGCAGACAGCGGAGAACGCTTTGAACTCGCCTGAGGCGGTGTGCACCAGGATTCCGGGCTTGTTGCCGAACTTGAAGATTTTTCCTGAGTTGGGTGGTACTTCGCTGAGCTTGGCCGCGACGACCGAATTTTCGGTTGACTCGACGATCTGCGGCGGCGACATGAATTTGAAGATCGGATAGAAGATCGCGGCGAGTGTCGCCACGGCGCTGGTCCCTAGCAGATAATCGAGAAACCTCCGCCGCGGCTGAGAAGCGGGCAGAGCAGAATCGACTTTGGCCCTCCGAGCGTCAGGGTTCACTCGTTCGTCCTCCGACTATCGAATTGTTTGCGATCCCTTTGACTAATGAAGGTAAAACGGAACTCCAGCCTCGGCGGTTAACCTAAGCCGGAGTCCGTTTGGGCATCTGCAATGATTGCCGAGCGCGTTTATTCCTTTCGCCCGATGTATAAACGCAACGACATGTAAGGCAGATGCGCATGGTAATTCTGAGCCCGCGGACTGCCGGGGAATGTGTTCAAAAAGAACTTCGTCTCGTTGTAGGCGAAGTATTGGTAACCCAGGTTCCAGTCAAGCCTGCGATTTAGCTTGATTGCCAGACGAGCTTCCGGAGACGTGAAGTTCATCGGATAAGAAGTGATCAGCGTGCCGCCCTGAACCGCATTGCCGATAGGATTCAACACGCCCGGAACGACGACCGGCGCTATCGACGTGCCATCCGTAGGCGCCGATAGTCGATTACCTTGCCCGTTATCCTGATTGAGACGGTACGAAGTGTAGAGCGTCATCCGGCGATTGAGGCGCGTCGTCAAATCCAAATAGAAGAAGTTGTTTCTCTGATAGTACAGCGCGTGTCCGAAGTGATGGAACACGGCTGCGGCTGGTGGCACGGCGTAGAAGTAATCAATCGTCGAGTCCGTGTTAACACAGGTGTAGTTGTAACCCATGTTGACGGTGACTCGCGATGTCGGCATCCAATCAATCGACGAAGTGAAAATGCGTGACTTGATCGAGGCGCCAAAATCACTGATTGTTTGGCCGGCAATTTCGGAAGGATTCGAGTTGTCTTTCGTAATCACCGCAAAGTTCAAGATCAGCTTGCGGTTCGGAGCGATGCGGCTCTTCGCGCGAATGTTGGTGTAATCATAGTTGCCTATTCGCGTAAAGACGTTATCGGCCGAGCCGTGTTCGGCGTCAAAATACAGCGTCCACGTCTTCGCCGGACGGAGCCTGAATCCCCCAAAGAAGGCGTGGGTGTGATTCGTTTCAACTTCGTGCTCCTCGCATCCAGCCCCAACCGGAGAAGTGCAAGCCGCCGGGCTCAGGAGTAACGCTGGCGAGTTTGAATTGATCAAGTAGCCCGTCACATCCAATTGCTCGCGTCGATGTCCGTATCGATAGCCAAAGTGAACCGAATATTTCGGATTGAACTGATAGTCGCCCTCGAAAGTCTCCGTGTACTTTCGATATTTCACGGTCCTGAGGGCCACCAGGTTCGAAACACTACACGTGTCTGTGCGGGTGCCACCGCCAGTCAAAGTACGCGTCAGCGAGAAGAAATCGCTAAACCCTGCCGCGCCATCGATCGTGAAGTCCTCAACCCGAAACGTATTTGAAACTCTGAAGTTGTCAGTGGCCAGGAATGTA
>JAJPKD010000134.1 GCA_021323895.1 Acidobacteriota bacterium
GTCAGAGGCTGGACGCTGGACGCTAACGCGAACTGAAAACTGAGAATTGAGAGCGCTGACTCGGAACTCGCGACTCCGTACTCGAAGCCCAGAACTGCTTTCGCTAACCTCTAGCCTCTAACCTCTAGCCCCCCTCCCTGCCTTTTATCCATGCGCACATTCGTTCTCTTTTAAGCCAAAGCCTTCTCGATAAACCTCGCATCCGCGCTTATCACAACGCGGCATAGTCATTGCACCTATCACCATAAGTCTGGTCAGAGTGTTCTAAGAAAGGACGGTTAACTTTATGTTGTGGACGATTCTGTTGGTGCTGCTGGTTCTGTGGTTATTGGGTTTGATAGGTGGCATCGGCGGCAACTTAATTCATCTCCTCTTAGTTGTGGCCCTGGCCGTTTTGATTATCCAACTGATTACCGGTCGCCGGGCAGTTGTGTAGCGCTACGATCTTTGTCCCGACGGAGCGAAACAAAACAAGGGGGGAGCAATGCGTTACGAAGATGAAATAAAGGGCAAAGGCAAGCAAGTAGAAGGCGCAGCTAAAGCTGAACTTGGTAAGTTAGCTAATGACCGCGAGCTGATAGACAAAGGCAATCAAGAGCGGTCAGAAGGAAAGCTGCAAGAAACGTTCGGAAAGACAAAACGAAAAGTCGGCGACGCCATCAAGGACGTCGGCGAGAGGATCGCCAGCTAACGGTGAGCTGGCGATTCTTTTTGTTGTCAGACTCCGAAGAAAGGGGAATGAAAAGATGAAGCAAAGACTTTTGTTGATAACGGCGCTCGCCATAGCCAGCATCGCAACGGGCGCTTGCAATAATACCGAATCAAACATGAACGCCGGTGCGAATGCGAATGCGAATGCGAATGCAAACGCGAACACCGGCACGGTCCAGGCTTCGCCAACGGCCACGCCGACGCCAAAGTACACCGAGGAGCAGGCTCGCGAAGAGCGAGAGAAGGCTAAGGCTAATAAAGAAACTATCGGTCAGTCGTTGGAAGACGCTTGGATTCACACGAAGCTGGTTGCCAAGTTAATCGGCGATACGAAGACGCCGGAGAGAAACATCAACGTTGACGTCGTCGATGGCGCGGTGACTTTGCGCGGCACCGTTGACACGGCCGAAGCCAAAGCCGAAGCCGAGCATCTGGCGAAGGAAACCGACGGCGTGAAGAAGGTCACGAATCAACTGAAGGTCGTGCCCGCGAAGACGACCAACACCAACGCTAACTCGAACACTTCGGGAATCAAGAACAAAGGCAAGACACCGCAGTAAGAACTGAGTCAAGAGTCGCGAGTCAAGGAGTTCGAACTCGGGATCTTCTCGACTCGTGACTCTTTACTCTCGACTTCCTATGAAGAAGAGCCCTGATCTTCACGGCAACGCGCCCGACAAATCATCAATTGCCCTGCTGCTAATCGATGTCATCAACGACTTTGAATTCGAGGGCGCTGAAACTCTTTTCCAACACGCGCTGCCGGCTGCGCGCAAAATCGCGGCGCTGAAGCAGCGCACTGATCAAGCAGGCATTCCGGCAATTTACGTCAACGATAATTTCGGCAGGTGGCGATCCGATTTTCGGACGCTGGTTTCGCATTGCATTGATGACGACACGCGTGGCCGGCCAATCGTGGAATTACTGAAACCTCGCCAGGAAGATTATTTCGTTCTGAAACCAAAGCAGTCAGGCTTTTATTCGACGACGCTGGATCTGTTGCTGCAACATCTCGGCGCGAAGACGCTAATCCTGACCGGATTCACCGGCGACATCTGCGTGCTGTTCACCGCGGCGGATGCGCACCTGCGCGATTACCATTTGCTAATCCCGCGCGACTGCGTCGTATCGCAGGACAAAGAAGAGAACGACCGCCTGCTGAAATACATGGAGCGCGTGCTGGAAGCTGATGTGCGGCCTTCTAAGGAAATCACCCCGCCGTTGTCTCGCCGCCCAACAAAGTCAACACCTCACCTGTGACGTAGCTCGAATCTGCTTCAGAAGCGAAATACACGTAGGCCGGAGCGATTTCTTCAGGCTGCGCGGGGCGCTTCATCGGCGTGTCGGCCCCGAACTCAGCCACTTCTTTCGGCGGCTTGTCCGCAGGATTCAGTGGCGTCCAGACCGGACCAGGCGCGACGCAGTTCACCCGAATGCCTTTCTTGATCAGATTCTGCGCCAGCGATTTCGTCCACGCGTGAATCGCCCCTTTCGTGGCCGAATAATCGAGCAAATGTTTGCTGCCGTCGAGTCCGGTAATCGATCCCGTATTGATGATTGCGCTGCCTGGTTTCAAGTGCGGCAACGCGGCGCGCGCCATGTAAAAGTACGCGAAGATATTTGTTCTAAAAGTGCGTTCCAGTTGTTCGTCGCTGATATCTTCCAATCCATCCTGACTCTCTTGATAAGCAGCGTTGTTGACCAGGATGTCGAGCCGCTCGAAATTGTTGAGCGTCGTCTCGACGGCTTTCTCGGCGAATTTCGTATCTCGCAGATCGCCTTTCAGGCGCAGCGCACGTCCACCTTCGGCTTCGATCGCCGCTTGCGTTTCTTTCGCGTCGCTTTCTTCTTCGGGCAAGTAAGTAAATGCGATATCAGCGCCTTCGCGGGCGAACAACACTGCGACCGCGCGGCCAATTCCTGAATCTCCCCCAGTGATGAGCGCGACCTTGCCCCGCAGTTTGTCTGCGCCGCGGTAATGCGGCGCGAGATAATGCGGCCGCGGCTTCATCTTTGATTCAATGCCCGGCTTCTCTTGATGCTGCGCGGGCATTGGTGATTTCGGTTGACGGAGTCGACCCTTGACGGATGATCGCGCAGGGACAGTCTTGGCCCGTGCCGCGCGCGCAGGCGTTTTGCGTTTGGTTCGAGATGGCATGATTCAAAATTTTGAGGCCCAACCGGGCCGTTATTAGTTAGCCATGGCCCGTGAGGCCGTGGATCGATTAAACGTGCATAGGGTGAGCGCCGAAGGTGCGACACTGAAGACCTTTGGTTTGCACGGCGCCCGGCCCTTCAGGACTCAGCATCGTTAACCACGACCTTACGGTCGCGGCTATTCAATGTTGGTTCTTCGGATCTCGTCCTACGCGCTCAGCCCTTTTTCTTTCCGCCCTTCTTGCCACCTTTTTTCGACGACTTCTTGTTTCCTTTCTTGCCGCGGCCCGAGCCGCTCCTTTTGCCGCCGCCGCTTTCCTTATTTACGGTTGCCCACGCGCGGCTCTCGGCTTCTTTCTTGGAA
>JAJPKD010000289.1 GCA_021323895.1 Acidobacteriota bacterium
GGAAAGTGTTCGCACGGCTGTGCTCGAAGTTCTCTATAAATTGGATCAAGACGAACCATTAATGGATTTGGAAGCGAGTGACAACGAGCCAATGACGTTGCATAATCTTGAATAGCGTTCGTCGCTTTGTCGTTGAAGTTGCCCCAATGATGAGCACCATGAACCAATCGCCCCGCCGTGTCGCCTTCTCAGCCTCAATTCTGAGAGTGGCGTTTGTGTTTCTGCTGTCAGCGATCTCCATCGCCGCGCAAAGCAAAATCGTGCGGCCGACACCGCAGCCGACGCCGAAGCGCACGCATGTGACCACTCTCCGCGCGAGCGAATCTTCGGAAGGATCGCGCGTAGCGATCAGTTCGTATCAATCGCTCAACAACTATGAAGCGTATCGGCGCGGCGATCGATTCTATGTAAAGATTCCGGCCGCTGATGTTCCGCGCGCCGAAGCCGTCCGTGGCCGAGGCTTCGCCGACGTGAAAGCCCAACGCTCCGGCGACAGCACCATTCTTTCTTTCAGACTTCAGCCGGGCGCGACTGCTCATGTCGAGCAGCGCAGTAACAAACTCGATGTAGTCGTAAGCGTTCCCGGCGGCACTCCATCCGTTGCCTCGAACCGCTCGGGCCGCGAAGTAAGCCGCCCCGCGACGCCGGAAACAAATCGCGGTGCTAACAATTCCAAGCGCGGAGCTACTCCGTCGAGTTCGAATAAAACGGTCGCATCGAATGCGGCCTCGCGCGAGGGATCGAAAGAGAAAGCGAAGCCCGGCTCAAAAGAAGCAGCCAGCCTCGCGTCGAACAAGAACACAGGTAATCAGAAGTCTTCGCCTTCATCAGGTTCGACGAATTCCAACAGCGGATCGACATCAAACGCGAACTCTGCCGCGAAGGCGACGCCCAGCCCAACACCCGCGGCCACACCTTCGCCGAAGCCTTCGCCCAGCGTGAAGGGCGCGACTCCGACGCCAAATCAAAAATCGACGCTTGCGAGCAGCACTTCGCCTTCACCGGTAAGCGTGAACAGCACGAACGAAACTGGCGGCGACGGGTGGTCGCAAATGAAAGCCCGCGCGCGCTACTGGTTGCTGCTGGCCCAGTTGAACCCAATTCCGGTGATCGCGGGAACGCTAATCCTGCTGGCCATCATCGCGTTACTGCTGTTCCAACGCCGCCGCGCGCGAGCGACCAAGCGAGTCAAAGTCACGAGCAAGGACGAAACCTCAAAAGCTTCCGTCGCAGCACCGGCCGAGTCTTCAGTCGCGAATGAGTCTTCGCTGCCTGACGTTGCCGTTGCTGAAGCTGCCATCGCCTCGACTGCGGCGGCCTCCTCCGTCGAAAGTGCCGAAGTCGTCCCTGAACCAGTTGTCGCGGTTCCGCCTTCGGTTCCGGAGGACAACGGCCGGCGCGAACGCGTGACGCAAATCTCATCTGAAGCTAAAAAAGTTTTCGATGGCGAGCAGTACGATGAATCGCTGATCGGGTCGGGCGATCCCGAAACCCGCCGATTAGTTGGAGCGGAATTGCTCTCGGCCATGGTCGGCCGTAATCCGGAACGTCGGGATCGCGCGCGCGAGGCGTTCATGAAGCACGGATACTTCGACGATGCGACGCGCGATCTGCGCGTGGCGGAACCTGAAAACGAACGCGCCGCAGCAGCTCGCCGCTTGAGCTTCGTGCAGGATCCCGAAGCCACGCCGCACCTGGTCGGCGCTCTGCAGGATTCTTCGCCCGACGTTCGTCGCGCCGCGGTGGAAGCGCTGATGGACTCTCGCGATCCGGCAGCGATCGCCCCTTTGAATTCTCTGCTGCAAAATGAAACCGATCGAAAGGTGCCGCGCAACCTTATTCAGCAGGCCATCGACGCGTGCGCGACCAGCTCGCCTGCCACAACCGAAATCCCGCCCAGCTTTACTCCCGGACCATCTTCACAAGCTCTCGAAACTGAACGCGAGGTAATCGAACTATGACGGCTCACGAACTACTCTCTCAGCTACGCGCCAAGGGCGTCGAGCTTAAAAGCTCCGGCGGCGATCGCTTGATCATTGACGCGCCGAAAGGCACCGTGACCGAAGAGCTGCGCGCGGCATTGTCGGCGAACAAGGCAGAGCTCTTGCAAATTTTGAACGCCGAAGCTGCTGCGGCTGAACCCGTAGCCGTCGAAGCCACACCAGCAGTCGCGGAAGCTGCTTACGTCCCGCAACCGTCCTTGCCGCTTCCCTCGCCCGTCGCCGAAGTTGCTGAACAAGTTCCACCGATCCAGTCATTAGTTTCCCAACCGGAAGTTTCTCAGCCGAACGAAGCCGAAGAAGAAATGGAGCCTGCCGCTGCCCGCGTGGCCCAGGAAATTGCGCAATTGCAAAATGAATTGGACCGTGTGCGCGAAGAAGAAGAAGCGCGCCGCGCCCAGGTTGAGGCTGAGCGGATTGCGAGTGAGAACGCTCTGATGGTTGAGCAGGAACGCTCGCGCCAACAGGAAGAAGAGATTGCGCGCCAGCGGGCTGAACACGAGCGTCAACGAATCGAGGCCGAAGCTCGCGAACGCGCCGAGGAGGAACACCGCCGTCAAATCATTGACGAGGAGATCGCTCGGGTGGCGCAGCATCTGGCACAGATGCGCGATGACGAAGACGCGCGCCGCAAGCAAGTCGAAGAGCGCCGCCGCGCGAACGTGGCAGCGCATGAGGCCGAACTCGCCGCCTTGCGTCATGCCGAAGAGCAACAGGCACAACAGCGGACCGAGGCAGAGCGGAAGTATTTCGAAGCCGAGGCTCGCAAACGAGCGCAGGAAGAAGAACTGCGGCGGCAGGCGGAAGCTCGCTTTCGGGCCATTGAGGAAGAAATGGAACGCGTGCAAGCTCGCGAAGCGGCGCGGATAAAAGCTGAGGAAGAAGCTCGCCGGCTGGCTGAAGAAGCCGAGCGTCGTCGCGTAGAAGAAGAAGCGCGACGCAAAGCCGAAGAGCAAGCGCGTCGTCGAGCCGAAGAGGAAGCGAAGCTGCGGGCTGAGATCGAAGCTCAACTTCGAGCCGAAGCCGAACAACGCCGCCGCGCCGAGGAAGAGGCTCGACGCAAGGCTGAAGAGGAAGCGCGCCGCCGCGCTGAGGAAGAAGCTCAATTGCTGGCGGCCGAACGCGCGCGCCGTTTGGCCGAAGCAGAGGCGCAGCGTCGCGCGGAAGAAGAAGCCCGCCGTCAGGCCGAGGAAGCCGCGCGGTTACGTGCCGAAGAAGCAGCGCGCCGCGACGCTGAAGAACAGGCACGCCTGCGAGCAGAACAGGAACAACGCGATCGTATCGACGCCGAAAAGCGCGAGCGCGTTGAGATGGAAGCCAGGATTCGCGCTGAGATCGAAGCGAAGATTCGCGCCGAGGAAGCCGAGCGGCGTGCTACTGAAGAACACAGCCGCGCGGAGGCGGAAGCCCTCCGGCATGCCGAGCACGAACGGATTGTCGCCGAAGAAGCTGCGAGGGCGGCGGCCAGCAGAGAATATCCGTTCGACATCGAGCGTTCGGAAGTCATGGAACCAGTTTTGGCAGACCTGGCAAAACCAAAGGTCAATGAGATCGAAGAGTGGTTCGAAACCGATCTACAAAACCGCAAAGAGATCGTTCCAGTTACTGCGGACGACAGTTTTTTCGCGCGCAACGAGGATGAGGCCAGCGAGTTTCGTCCAGTTAGTATCCCGGAGGAAAATTTTGGGCCGAGCGCGCATCTGCCCGAGGCAGTTTCCGAGCAACTGATTAGCAGCAGCATGACCCAGCGTGCGGCCGCCGTCGCGAACTTGCCGCACATCGGCGGCGAAGAAGCTTTCCGGCACATCAGCGCGGCCTTTGACGATCCCGCCGTTGAAGTTCGCAACGCTGCCGCCCGCGCCCTGTTCGACTTGCAGGAAGAGCGCGCCGCGGCTTTCACGCGTGCCTTGCGCGAAGCCACGCCGGATCGTCGTCGCAAGATCGGCTCGGCCATCGCTTCGTCGGGTTTGGCCAACGAGGCAATCAGAAATCTAACAGGTGAGAGTCGCGACAAAACTTACGACGCATTTTCGCTGCTGTTTCTGATGTCGAAAGCGGGTGAAGTGCAAAGCTTAATGCGCTCGATCGAAGAACATCCAAACATAGAAGTACGCCTGGCTGTGGTTAAGTTGCTCGCCTTGAGTGGGCAGCCTGACATTCTGCCTTCGTTCCGGCGCATGGCCGTGCGCGGATCGCTGCCGCCCGAAGTTCGTTCGGCAGTGATGGAAGCGATTTATCAGATAACGAGCCAGTCACCGGCCGAAGCACAGTCAACCATGTAAATCCCACTTCGATTTCCAGATGACAAAGGCGCAGAGTTTCATGCTCTGCGCCCTTTTCTTTGGAGCGTTCTTTGGAGCGCCCGCATCTTGCGGGCGGTTCGCAGGCATCTTTGCCTGCGCGTTTGTTCTATTTACAATTCACGATTTACTATTCTCTCTTATGCCTTTCGTGCTGAAATCCGACTACAGTCCCTGTGGCGACCAGCCGCAGGCGATCGAGGCGCTTTCACGCGGCGTGCGTGACGGCACGAAGGATCAGGTCCTGCGCGGTATTACCGGCAGCGGCAAGACATTCACCGTCGCCAGCGTGATTCAAGAGACGCAGCGCCCCACGCTAGTGATCGCCCATAACAAGACTTTGGCGGCGCAGCTCTATCAGGAATTTCGCACGCTGTTTCCTGAGAACGCCGTCGAATATTTCGTTTCTTACTACGATTATTACCAGCCTGAAGCTTACGTTCCGGCGTCTGACACCTACATTGAAAAGGACGCAATCGTTAACGAAGACATCGACCGCTTGCGCATGTCAGCGACGCGCGCGCTGTTCGAACGGCGCGATGTGATCGTCGTCGCTAGCGTCTCGTGCATCTACGGCCTCGGCGACCCCGATGCGTATTACGGCATGCTGGTCTTTCTCGAACCGGGAATGAAAATCGCGCGCGATACTTTGCTGCAACGATTGGTCGAGTTGCAGTACGAGCGCAACGATATCGATTTCAAGCGCGGCAGCTTTCGCGTCCGCGGCGACGTCGTCGAGGTCTATCCCAGCTATCAGGACGAAGCCTATCGCGTCGAGCTTTGGGGCGATGAAATCGATTCGATCTCGACCATCGATCCGCTGCTCGGCGAAGTCAAACAGAAACACACCTCACGCGTTCCACTCTATCCAAAGTCGCACTACGTCATGCCGCGCACAACTCTGAAGCGCGCCATCAAATCGATCAAGCAGGAACTCGAATGGTGGGAACCGAAACTGATTGAAGAAGGCAAACTGCTCGAAGCGCAACGGCTGCATCAACGGACGATGTTCGACATGGAGATGATGAAAGAGATGGGCTTTTGTCGCGGCATCGAGAACTATTCGCGGCATCTCACCGGAAAGAAACCCGGCGAGCCGCCTCCGACGCTGCTCGACTATCTGCCGCGCGACACGCTGGTCGTCATCGATGAATCGCACCAGACAATTCCTCAGGTGCGCGGCATGTTCTTTGGCGATCAGTCGCGCAAGAAGACGCTCGTTGAATACGGATTCCGTCTGCCGTCGGCTTTGGATAATCGCCCGCTCAACTTCGATGAATTCGAAGAACGCGTCGCGCAACGCATCTACGTCTCGGCCACGCCCGGACCATACGAACTGACAAAATCAAGCGGCGAAGTTATCGAGCAGATTATCCGCCCGACGGGTTTGATGGATCCCGAAGTCGAGGTCCGCCCCGTCAAAGGCCAGATCGATCACCTGCTAGGCGAATGTCGTGCGCGTGCTGAACGCAACGAACGTGTGCTGGTCACCACGCTAACCAAGAAGATGGCGAAGATTTGACCGAGTACTTCACCGAAGTCGATGTGCGCGTGCGTTATCTGCATTCGGACATCGAAACTCTTGAACGCATCAAGATTCTGCGCGACCTGCGTCGTGGTGAATTCGATGTACTGGTCGGCATCAATCTTCTGCGCGAAGGCTTGGACTTGCCGGAAGTTTCGCTGGTCGCAATCCTCGATGCCGACAAAGAAGGCTTTCTCCGTTCACAATCTTCACTGATTCAAACGATTGGGCGCGCGGCCCGTAACGCGAGCGGCAAAGCCATTCTCTACGCCGATCGGGTTACCGAATCGATGAAGTACGCCATCGACGAGACCAAACGCCGCCGCGCGCTGCAGGAAGTTTACAATCGCGAGAACGGCATCACGCCACGGACAATTATCAAACCGATCGAAGCGACACTGGTGACCGCGGCCGAAGCGGACTACTTCAAGGTTCCATTGGAATTAGAAGACATCGACGGCTACAGCGCGCAACAGATCGGAGAGACCATCACGCGCCTGGAATTCGAAATGCGCGAGCACGCGAAAAAATTCGAGTTTGAGAAGGCCGCTGAGCTGCGCGATCGAATTAAGTTCCTGCGCGAACGTGAATTGCAGGTGGCATAGACTTCAGTCTGATGATTCCGCGCCACCCTATCGCAGACTGAAGTCTGCGCTTACTCGCCCGACATGAGTCTCTGGTCATGGTTGAAATCACCGGCAAATCATCGCGGCCAGGCGATGGACTTGCTCGTATTCCTCGCGAATCTGTTCCTGCTCGCGCCGTTCATGAATTTACTCCAACGGCTCGGCCATGGTTTCGCGACGAACGACGATGCCGCCGCGCGTGGACTTAGTTGGGTTGTGCTCGTGGCGTTTCTTGCTTACACAACTGGCGCAATTCTGAAGCGCGCGCCGCTGCACGCGCGAGTGGGCACGCTGCCGAATCCGGATTACGCGGGCTGCTTGTTCATTGCTTGGATTTCGCTGCACCTTAGTCTTTCAATACTCGGCGCGAGTCTGATCGCCGCGGGTTTCGATGCGGTGCCAAAGGGAATTCCGGTAGTGCTCGTCATCTCGTTGAGCATCCTGCCGACATTCTTCGTCAGTCGCGTAATCTTTCGGCCCAAGGAACTCGCCGAGATTCCGACCTGGCGAAAGAAGTGGCCGCTGGAGTTGCTTGCAGATATCTTGATTGTTTCCGCAGTCATCATGCTCACGATCATGTGGAATCTTTGGATCGCGAATCTATTTTTTGTAACGTGGCCGGGTGCTACCTTCGGCGACAAACTGTTTGGCGCAGGCCTGGCCGCGGGTGCGTTTGCGCTCTTTTATGTGACGCCGCGGTTTCTGTTTTTGATTGAAGATTTCAATCGATGGACCACGTGGGCCACGATCGGTTTGACCTTAGCGCCGCTCGTGGGAAAGATTCTGTTGGGTTAAGACAATTATGTTGACTAAAGATCAGCCCGACGAGATTCAGGATTACCTCTCTGACGCCAGCTACTTAAAGGGTGGCCATGCTGCGCGGGTCGTGTTCCCGGAATCTGCCGAAGACGTAGCGGAAATCCTGCGCGAAGCAACTGCCACGAAAACTCCAGTCACCATATCCGGCGCGGGCACCGGCACGGTCGCCGGTCGAGTTCCCCTCGGCGGCACCGTCATCGCGACAGACAAATTGAATCGCATCGTGAGCGTCAGGAAGACCGAAAGCGGAGGCCGCGCGACAGTAGAAGCGGGAGTTCGCTTGATGGATCTGCAACGCGCGGCGGAATCTGAGCACTTGATCTATCCACCGGATCCAACGGAGCGAAGCTGCTTCATCGGCGGCAATATTGCGACGAACGCCTCCGGTTCGCGGACCTTCAAATACGGCCCGACACGAAACTATGTCGAGCGCTTGAAAATCGCCCTGACAACTGGAGATGTGATTCATTTGCGTCGCGGCGAAGTATGCGCGAACGGTCGTCGCTTGGAACTACCGATGCCATCAGGAAATGCGATCGACGTGCAGTTGCCTTCGTACGAAATGCCTCAGGTTCGCAAGCATGCCTCGGGCTATTTCGTTGCGTCGGGAATGGACGCAATCGATCTCTTCATCGGCAGCGAAGGCACGCTGGGTGTGATCATCGAAGCGGAAGTACGTTTATTGCCAAAGCCTGAAGGCCTTTTGAGCGGCGTCGTGTTCTTTGACAACGAAGCCAATCTGCTCAGCTTCGTCAGTGAAGCGCGCGAACGGTCATTAGCGAACCGGGGCAGTAGCCCGACCATCAGGGAAGGAGGGTCTGAACCGCCTGCGGTAGCGGGCGGGCCCAACGTTAGCGAGAGCAATTCAAACAACCTCGACGCTCGTGCTCTCGAATACTTCGACGTTGAATCTCTTCGCTTCCTGCGCCAGAAGTACGACACAATTCCAGAGTCAGCCGCCGGCGCGATCTTCTTCGAGCAGGAAACCACTGCGGCTACGGAAGATTCATTGATGAGCGGCTGGCTTGAACTAATCGAAACTCATCACGCCCGTGGCGAGCAATCATGGTTCGCCACGAACGAACAGGATCATGCAAAGCTGCGCGAGTTCCGCCACGCGCTGCCGGTGCTGATGAACGAATGGTTTGCCCAGCACAATCAGAAAAAAGTTTCGACAGACATGGCTGTGCCCGATGAGGCCTTCGCTGACATGCTCAGGTTCTATCAGGATTCGCTGCGGGGCGGCGATTTGCGCTACACGATCTTCGGCCACATCGGCGACAACCACGTGCATGTAAACATCCTGCCTCGTAATGACGAAGAAGCTGCGAAGGCCTGGGAAATCTATCGCTCGTTCATTCGCCGTGCGGTCGAAGTCGGCGGCACGATCTCGGCGGAACACGGCATCGGAAAACTGAAGCGCGAATACTTAGTTCAGCTTTACGGCGAGGCACACCTGCGCGAAATGGCGGCGCTTAAACGAGCATTCGATCCGGCGGGGATTCTGGGACGAGGAAATATGTTTGATGAAAACTACTTGTCAGTTGTCAGCGGTCAGTAGTCCGTTGTAGGTTCTTTCCGTTTGTTCGTGCAACTGACTACTGGCAACTGACCACCGACCACTGACTATCATGTTCCGTTTCACTACTGCCGGAGAATCACACGGACGCGCGCTGGTCGCGATTGTTGAAGGTCTGCCTACCGGTCTGTCCATCGACATCAACGAAATCAATCATGAGTTGTGGCGACGCCAGCAAGGTTACGGCCGCGGCGCGCGAATGAAGATCGAGAAGGACGAAGTTCAGATTCTCAGCGGTGTACGACATGGTCTGACGCTGGGCTCGCCGCTGGCTTTGATGATTGAGAACAGGGACTGGCAGAACTGGGGCGAAATCATGGCGGTTGCGCCGAAGGAGCTTGCGCCGGAGAAGTCTCGACAAGTGAAACGGCCGCGTCCGGGTCATGCTGATCTCGCTGGTGGATTGAAATACGACGCGCGCGATCTACGAAATGTCTTGGAGCGAGCCTCCGCGCGCGAGACGGCGGCGCGCGTTGCCTGCGGAGCGATTGCAAAACAGTTGCTCGGCCAATTCGGCATCGAGATTCGCAGTCACGTAATTCAACTCGGGGGTATTCCTGAGAAGCCGCTCGAACTGACCTTCGATCAGATTTCGTCCATTCCCGATGACTCGCCGCTGAATTGCGCGGATGCGGATGCCCAACGAAAGATGATTGAGCTGATTGATCGCACGAAAAGCGAAGGCGATACGCTCGGCGGAATTTTTGAAGTGGTCGCGCGCAAAGTTCCGCCTGGTCTCGGCTCGCACACGTCATGGGATCAGAAACTCGATGGACGTTTCGCGCGAGCAATCATGTCGATTCACGCGGTCAAAGGCGTGGCGATTGGCGCCGGCATCGAAGCCAGTTCCCTTCCCGGCTCGCAAGTGCACGACGAAATCACGTATAGCGAAAAGGCGAAAGAGTTCACTCGCGCGACGAACCGCGCGGGCGGACTCGAAGGTGGTGTAACTAACGGCGAGGAGATTCGCGTGCGTGGCTACTTGAAACCGATCTCGACTTTGCGTCGCGCGTTGCGTTCGGTTGATATCGATACGAAACAGGAAGAGAAAGCCGCGTTCGAACGCTCCGACATCACTGTCGTTCCCGCCGCCGGCATGATTGGCGAAGCGATGGTAGCGTTAGTGTTGGCCGAAGCGATGCGCGAAAAATTCGGTGGCGATAGTCTCGGAGAGATGAAGCGGAACTTCGACGGGTATCGCGAGCAGCTGCGAGAATATTAATTTGACACGTTACCACCTCTAGTTTAGACTCCGATCGTTAATTCCACTCAGCCTCAGTCAGTGACTGACGGCAAATCAAGGGTGAATCAACAGGAGGAGTTAGATATGAAAACAGCTTCAGCTGTACGCCGCGAAACCTTTTTCGACTTTCCTTACCACTCATTTCGAAACATTAGTTGTCCGGAGGATTTAGAAAACGGCCGAAAGGTCTTTTCTGGACATGCTCCTGCAACATCAGTTCTCAATCTTCCGACTGATGAGAACGTTCGGGATTATCTTCTCGAAGCGGAGGGCCGGAAGAGACGCCGACCGACTCAAGTACACAAAGCAATTCGCGATACGCTCGATAATACGCCGCACAACTTTTCCATTCTCAACGGTGGCATCGTTGTAGTGGCGCGTGATTACGAAGTAGATGAGCAAAAGAAACTCCTAAAATTGCTCAAGCCAAGCATAATCAACGGCTCGCAAACACAAGGCGTGTTGAATGACTTTTACCGAGAGTCGAAAGATGCAGAAACTGAGCTACCCACTATTCACGTGACTTTCGAGTTGATTGTAACAAACGACGACGAATTGATCGCAGAGACGTCCATCGCAAGGAATTTCCAAAACGACGTCATGACGCTATCAATCGCTGGTCGGTTGGGACAACTGGACGAACTTGAACGAAGCCTTCAGGCAAAGCTTCCCGATCACAAGCTCCGAAAATCTGAGACAAAGCTCTCAGACGATTACATCGCAACGGAGAGACTCCTGCAGGTTATCGCTGCTCTGATACCGGAGGAGTTGTGGTTCAAGCCTGGCGAGGCAGGAAATCCGAATAAGGTCTTCACCTACAACATGAAATCGAAGTGCTTGAACCTGTTTCAAGAGGTGTATCGAAAAGCGAAGGCACCAGAAGACCCAGAACACAAAAAGTACGGCGAACTCTATCAGTTTTATCTGGACATCGCTGCCCAAGCCTATCAATTACATGAGAAGTGGAAAGCGCATCAAGGGTTTCAGGGGACCGCCCTCCGTTCGATTGTTCGCGATGGACGAACAATAACTGATGTTCCGGACGGCATCATTTTTCCGATCCTCGCGTCACTATCTGCGTTTGCAACCAAGACGCCTGATGGCTGGAAAATCTTACCGCCTGCGAGCCTGCGCGACGATGAGTTGATCCGCGCAGCAAAGTCTGTTTATCAAGAGATTGCGAATCACAATCCGTCCGTGATGGGTAAGAGTCGGGCTTGCTATTCGGCTCTTTACCAAATCACCTCGATCTACAAGCGGCTCTCTGTTTAGCTCTATGGTGGGCTACCGGCGCGAGCTTGGTAGCCCACCTTAACAATCACAGGTTGCCGTTAGGCAGTCGACCGAAGTTCGTCGTAAAATTCCATTTGATCGCCAATACTGACAGAGGAATCGCGGACTAAGAATGGCCCGTTTGAAAATTGTCGCCTGGCCTGAATCAGTACTTCTAACCCCAGCCGAACCGGTCACTAAATTCGACGACAAGCTGAAGAAGCTCGTCGAAGACATGTTTGAAACGATGTACGCCGCTCCGGGTGTAGGCCTTGCGGGCACTCAGGTAGCCATCGCCAAGCGCATGTTCGTGATGGACTGCACTGGCGGAAAAGATCCCTCGCGCCGTTTCTTCATGGCCAATCCTGAAATCATTCTGAAGGAAGGCAAACAGGATGGCGACGAAGGCTGTCTGTCGATTCCCGGGATTTACTCGAAAGTGCAGCGCAGCATGCACGTGATTGCCCGCGGCCAGGACGTGAACGGCAAGGAATACCAGATCGAAGGTACTGAGTTAGAAGCACGATGCCTTCAGCATGAGACGGACCATTGCGATGGATTTCTTTACATCAATCGCATCAGTCCGCTGAAGCGAGAACTCGTGCTGCGCAAAGTCAGGAAGTTGCAGAAGACCGGCGAGTGGCCGTCTTAGGTACGCACGCCTCTGGCGTGCAAAGATCAAACAAAAGGAAGACAGCACGCCAGGGGCGTGCGCACCAAAATCATGCCTACAGAATTTAAGAACGAACCATTTACTGATTTCAACAAGGAAGAAAATGCCGCTTCCATGCGCGCGGCACTTGAGAAGGTCAAAGGCGAATTAGGTCGCGAATACCCGTTAGTCATCGGTGGAGAGCGCATAAACACTGGCGACACGCTTGACAGCATCAATCCCGCGAACCGCACGCAAGTCGTCGGCAAGTTTCATAAAGCGACGAAGGAACTCGCCAATCGGGCTGTCGAAACTGCTGCGGCAACCTTCAAAACATGGCGGAATGTTCCCGCACAAGAGCGGGCTGATCTGCTCTTTCGCACAGCGGCGCTGATGCGTGAGCGCAAGCATGAGTTTTCTGCGTGGATGATTTACGAAGTCGCCAAGACCTGGCCGGAAGCCGATGGTGACACCGCCGAAGCGATCGACTTTCTCGAATTCTACGCGCGAGAGATGCTGCGCTATGCGAGCGATCAGCCGCTGGTGAAGATTCAGGGTGAGCACAACAAGCTCGAATACATTCCGCTGGGCGTCGGCGCGGTGATTCCGCCATGGAATTTTCCTTGCGCCATCATGGCCGGTATGACGGCGGCCGCGATTGTCACCGGCAACACAGTCGTGCTGAAGCCTTCGTCAGACGCGCCGGCGATCGCTTACAAGTTTTTTGAGCTGCTCGAAGAAGCAGGTTTGCCGCCGGGTGTGGTGAATTTCATGACGGGCTCGGGCGCGGAAGTCGGCGATGTGGTCGTCGATCATCCGCAGACGCGCTTTGTGGCGTTCACCGGATCGATGGAAGTCGGCCTGCGCATCAATGAACGAGCGGCGAAGAAGCAGCCGGGCCAGCTTTGGATCAAACGCGTCGTCGCCGAGATGGGCGGCAAAGACGCGATCATTGTTGCCGATGATGCTGATCTTGAAGAAGCCGCAACCGGCGTCGTGCAATCGGCTTTCGGATTTCAGGGACAGAAGTGTTCCGCCTGCTCGCGCGCGATCATCGACGCGCGCGTTTACGATGCGATGGTCGAGAAGATTGCGGAGCGCACTGCGAAAATTAAGCTTGGCGACCCGACCGATAACGCCAACAACATGAGCGCCGTCATCAACGAAAAGGCTTTCAAGACCATAAACGGCTATATCGAGAAAGGAAAGGCCGAGGGCGGACGCGTCGTCGCGGGTGGTGGCTCAGACGGTGAACAGGGGATTTTCATCGAACCAACCGTCATCGCCGACGTGAAGCCTGGTGCAACGATCGAACAAGAAGAAATCTTTGGTCCTGTGCTCGCGGTGATCAAAGCGAATGATTACGATCACGCGCTGGAAATCGCGAACGATACGCAGTTCGGTTTGACCGGTGCAGTCTATTCAAGCGATGAAGCCAAACTCGATCGCGCACGCAACGAATTCCATGTCGGCAATTTGTATCTGAATCGTAAGTGCACCGGCGCGCTCGTGGGCGTGCATCCGTTCGGCGGCTTCAACATGTCGGGGACCGATTCAAAGGCCGGCGGTCGCGATTACCTCCTGCTGTTCATGCAGGCGAAGCTGTGGTCCGAAAA
>JAJPKD010000159.1 GCA_021323895.1 Acidobacteriota bacterium
CTCAATCTGCAATTTCTTTCTTGCTGACCGGGTTGCGTTTTATGTGGAGGCGGTAAGGAGTGAGCGGCAAAGTTAAGCAAAGCTCATAGAATATTTACTGCGCGCGCGGCCAGCAGAGCCAGCACTGTCAGCGAGATGATCGATTGCAGCATCATCAAGACCTTGCCCCAGCGCGCAAGCACGGGCACGTCCGTCGGCGAAAACGCAGTGCTCGTGTTGAATGCCACAAATAGATAATCGAGAAAGTTTGGCGACCATGTGTGTTGCCCCGCTTTGGCCTTGGAATCATCAGGCATGGTCATCTGCGGAAACAGAAACGCTCCGTCAGGATGGCCGACGCGTGAGTCTCGCCGGTGCGGACCGCCGGCATCCAAACGCCAGTACCACAGAGCAAAGACCAGGATGTTTGTCGCCCACAAAGACGCGGCGGATATTAAAAGCTGCGTGGGAGATTCTTTGTGCGCTGGCAGAGCCGCGATGAGTAGCACTACCGACGCGATCATTCCCAAAGTCACTAAACCTGTAACCGTGAAGCCGAGAATTTTGTTTAGGTGGTGCTTGCCTGCGCGATGCGTGATGACCGTTGGAACAAGCAGAGCGAAGACGACTGCGGGAAACAGCCAACGCGGCCCAATGATTAAAAAAGGAGGCAATGCGAGGTACAAACCACCAACCGCGATCACGGCCACCGCCGCGGGCCAACGAGGCTCCGGATCATAGCGCTCGTTCAATTCGATCACCCAGTTCCTTGCGGCATCTTCACACTCGGCATCAATTTCAGAATTATTCGCTGACGGCGCGCGACGCGCTTAGGATTTACTTGTGGGTTGAAGACTGTGCGCGGATTGGGAATCATCGCTGACAGAAACGCAGCTTCGCGTTGATTGAGCGCCGCCGCGGGTTTATGAAAGTAATACTGCGACGCGGCTTCAGCGCCATAAATTCCATCGCCCCACTCAATCACGTTCAGATACAGTTCGAGAATGCGTCGCTTCGTCAGGCTGCGTTCCATGAAGTACGTGATGATCGCTTCCTGGCCTTTGCGCATGAACGAGCGCTCGCTTGATAGGTAGAGATTTTTCGCGAGCTGCTGCGAGATGGTCGAAGCGCCGCGCTTGAAGTCCGGCATGTTTGGCAACCACGAATCGTTCTCGCCTTCCTGCTTCGCCTCTTTGTCGGCGTCCTTCTGCGCCTGGTCCCACGCGCGCTGAATCGCTTCATAGTCAAAGCCATGATGCGTGGCGAAGTTTGTGTCTTCGCCGGCGATCACCGCGCGCTGAAGCTGCGGTGAAATCTTGTCGAGTGACACCCAAATCTGCACGCGCTTTGGCTGTTGGCCATTGCGCTCGGCTTCGCGAATGCGCGTCTCGATCATGGACGTGGTGGCGGGATTCTCGGTGGCCAGCGTTGAGACGCGCGGCAAGGTCGCTGCTTCGAAGATCAGCCCGCCCAAAAGAATTCCGCAGAAGGCGTACACGAAATATCGGATGACGCGAAGCATGAAGCATAGGGTAAGGGGAATGGAGATAAGTGACAAGGGATTAGTCGAAAGAGTCAAGAGTCGAGAATTGCGCCCCATAGTCTCCAACTAACGACCAGAACGCCTCTTTGACTCTCCACTCTCCACTCCCCAGTCATGACTTTAGACTCGCGACTCCCGCCTCTGAGTCGGAATACCTCGCGCTTTCATCGTTTTACTCAATTGTTAGCCGAATAAATTAAGGTGTCAGTCAGTCGTCGAAAAATTAATTATGAGTAGATTTTCCGCCGCAATTTTGCTGATTTTGGCGTTCTCAGCAGCTTTCGAAGTCTTCGCCCAGGCACCCGACACGCCACGACGACCGCCGGTTTTGCGGTCGAGCAGTTCGTACCCGACTCGCGAAACCCAACCAATTTCACCAGGTGGGAATGCAAATGCGAGCGCGAGTATGGTCACGATTCCGGCTGTGGTCATGGATAGATATGGCCGCTACATCGCCAACCTGCGCAAGGAAGACTTTCGCGTGTACGAAGACGGCGTCGAGCAGAACGTTGCGTACTTTGGTTCGATCGAGAAGCCGTTCACGGTTGCGCTATTGCTGGATGTGAGCGGCTCCACGCAATATCAGCTCGCGCAGATTCGCGATGCCGCAAATACTTTCGTCAATCACCTGCGACCCAACGATCGGCTAATGGCGATCTCTTTCGATGGGAAAATCAATGTGCTGACTGAGCCGCGAAGCGTCGCGATGATGCGCCAGGAGAAGCTCCGCATTCCCGCGGCCATCGACGGCACCGTGCTCTATGACGCGGTGGCCTATGCTTTGAAGCAGATGGCTGGGATCCCAGGACGCAAGGCGATCGTTTTGATGAGCGACGGCGTCGATCAAAGCAGCGTTGCCAGCCTGCAAAGTACTGTGGACGACATCGCCGAAGACGATGTGCTGATCTACACGGTGCAATACAACACCCTGCCGCAACTGCCACAGCGACTGAGCGCAATCAAGAGTGAAAAGGCGAGACGAAAAGTTCAGGACCGTCTGATGAAAGGTTATGCGCTCAGCGAGCCTTATATGCGAGCACTCGCTGACAAGACCGGCGGGCGATACTACCGCGCTGATGATTTGCGTGACGTTGGCCCGGCGTTTGAAGCGATTACCGCTGAGCTAGGCGTGCAATACACGCTCGGTTATTTTCCAAAACAGAACGCTAACGAAGCAGAGCGCTCGATCAGAGTAAAGGTTCGCTATCCAAATCTCGTCGTGCGCGCGCGTGACAGCTACACGACCGGGCCGACGATTGCGATGAAGGAATAACTGGGAACGCGGACATCCTCGTCCGCAGTCCCTAATGTCATTCATCCCTCGCAGATGGTTGCGCACGAAGAACTGCGGGCGAGGACGCCCGCGCTCCCGGACCTAATACTGAATCAAACTCCCTTCGCGCTTCGCCTTCCGCACGGCGCGACCAAACACCCAAAGCGAAAACGGCAGCAGCACAATTAGAAAGATGAGCAGCATAATCAGTGGCTGCTGCACATCGCGGAGGCTTTGTCCCTCGATGAGCACGCGCCGAATCCCATCCAGTCCATAAGTTGGCGGCAGCGCTCGCGAGATGCTGGCAACGCCCGATCCCGCGTACTGATTGATTAGCTGCGTCGGGAAGAACACGCCTGAGAAAAGCGCCGAACCTGTGCCGAGAAAAATTCCAAACGGATCGCCGCGCTTGAAAACCATCGCGAAGCTTGCCGACAGAATTCCTAAACAAGACAGCACGACGGTTGTGAGCACAAGAAACATCAGCGCCAGCAGAAAGCTGCCGCGATAGTGGACGTCAAAGAACAACCAGCCGAAGAAAAGGTAGAGCGATGAAAAGAAAGTCGCCTGCACAAAATCCCACGCCGAACTCGCAACGATCACAGTCGGCACGCTGATAGGCGTCATCAGCACGCTCTCGAGCGTGCCCTGAACTTGTTCTTGGCGAATCGCGTTCGCCAGACTCGAGAATCCGGTCATGAAATAGTTGAGCACGGCGAGTCCTGTTAGCCACGCGGCCAGCGGATCGCGCCATTGCGAGAACCTTGGGTCGGCAAAGCCGGTGAAGATTTTCGAGATGAAGAAAAGCGTCGTGACGACGATCAGAATCGAAAGCACCCGCAGGAAGAACTGCATGCGATAGCTCAGCTCGAGCCGCCAATCGCGCGCGAGAAATGCCCAGATGCGTCGAAAGAAGAGAATCAATCGTTGTCGGCCTCCTCGTATCTCTCCAGCACATCCAGCAATGTTGCTTTCTCACTTTCCACAGACTTAATAAGCGCGCCGCTCTGTTGCAAGGTTCGCAGGACGCGATCGAGCAATTGATCATGGTCGTCGCGCACGAACTTGACCGATGTTTCATCGGCGCGGGAGGACGGCTCGAAGACAAAGAGTTCTGGCCGGAACGATCTTGCCAGCGCCTGTTCAGAATCGGCGAGACCCAAACCTCCGAACACGATCGTAACGCGCTCTTCTTCTGTATGCGCTGCTCGCAAGTTGCGCGGCGTGTCTAGCGCGCGAATTTCGCCCTTGCTGATGATGGCAACCCGATCACAAAGTTCTTCGACTTCGTTCAAGTTATGCGAAGTCAGAAAGATCGTTGCGTTGTTTGCTTGGGCCAGTGACTTAATCGTCGAACGCATCCGTGCCGCTGCGATAGGATCGAGCGAGCGGGTTGGCTCATCGAGCAAGAGCACCGGCGGTTGGGCCAGCATCGCGCGCGCGACGGACAGCCGCTGCTTGTTCCCCGTCGAGAGTTCCGCGAAGCGTCGCGTCGCAAGCTCCTGCAGTTCCAGCAACTCAAACAGTTCTGAGATTCGGCTCTTCGCCGCCCGTCCACTGAACCCGTGCAGACGCGCGAAGAACAAGAGGTTCTGTTCAGTGGTGAGACGCCAGTAGAAACTTCGCTCTTCGGCTCCGGACAGGCCAACATTGCGCCGCACGCGCTGATCGTCCTTGACGGTGTCGTGCCCTTTGACCGTCACGTTGCCGGTGGTCGGCTGAACCAGTGTCGCTATGATTTTTGTGAGTGTGGTCTTGCCCGCGCCGTTCTGACCAATCAGCCCAAAGATTTCGCCTTCATTGATGGTGAATGAGATATTGCGAAGCGCTTCGACCGGCGGTTTGAATTTGCGGCGAAGAAGCTTTTTGAGACGAAGAAAAGAAACCGGATAAGTCTTCGAGAGATGATCGACAGAGATGGCGGCCGACTTCGCTTCTAGCGTCATAATGAGTTACCGGCGGCGTTGTCGCGGGTCGAGATATTCGCGCAAGCCATCGCCGATAAAGTTGAAGGCGAGGACGGTCAGCGCAATCGCCAGTCCCGGGAAGATCAAGGCATGCGGCGCAGCTTGTAGAGTTGAAAGATCGCGTGCCTCTTCAATCATCACGCCCCATGAGGGCGCCGGTGGGGGAACGCCGAGTCCGAGGAAGGAAAGCGAAGCTTCCGAGAGAACTGCGCCCGCCATTCCCAGACTTGCTTGCACAATCAACGGTTGAATCGCGTTCGGAAGAATGTGAACAAAGAGGATGCGGAAGTCTCCCGCGCCCAGCGCGCGCGCGGCCTGGACGAAATCGTACTCGCGAACTTTTAGGACTTGGGCGCGAATCAGACGCGCGTAACCGACCCAGCCGATGATACACAGCGCAAAGATCAACTTGTTCAGACCCGCGCCGAGAAATGCGACCATCGCGATCGCCAGCAGCAGTCCCGGAAACGCGAGGAACACATTGAAGAAGTAGCCGGACAATAACGCGTCAACCCACCTGCCGTAAAAACCAGCGACCGCGCCAATCAGCGTTCCGACGACCGCTGAAACAGCAACGACAATCACGCCGACTTCGAGCGAGATGCGCGCGCCGAAGACTACCCGCGAAAAAACATCGCGGCCGGTGGAATCCGTCCCGAACCAGTGTGCGCCGCTCGGTGGCATGTAGCGCATCGCGAGGTTGGTCGCGCCGACATCGTAGTGCGCGATCCACGGCGCGAAGATCGCCACGACGACGACGACGACGACGATGACGATGCCGATGATGGCGAGACGACTCATAAGAAGTTCATTGTTCGCGCTTCGCGCTTATGCGGGCAAGGATGCCTGCGCTCCGTTACGACACTCGAATCCGCGGATCGAGCCAGCGATAAAGCATGTCAGTCAGCGTGTTCGCGATGATGTAAGTCGTGCTAATTGCCAGCACACAGCCCTGCACGATGCGATAGTCGCGCTTTCCGATTCCATCCTCGACGAGTAGCAAGCCGAGTCCAGGCCACCCAAAAATCTTTTCCGTGATAATTGCGCCGGCGAGCAGCACGCCGAGTTGCAGGCCCAGCACGGTCACGACTGGAATCAAACCATTCTTCAGCACATGCTTGTACACCACTGCTCGTTCACTCAAGCCTTTCGCGCGGGCGGTGCGCACGTAACCTTCGCCGAGTTCTTCGATCACCGACGAGCGAACCATGCGTGTCAGGATCGCTGACAGCGCGGCACCCAACGTAAACGAAGGCAGGACGATATCGCTCCAATCAAATCTTCCGGACGGGGCCAGCCAGCCGAGTTTCACCGCGAAGACGTAAACGAGCAATGGCCCAATTACGAAACTCGGCAGGCTGATTCCCACCAGCGCGATTACCGATAATCCGTTGTCCAGGAGGGTGCCGCGATTCTTGCCGGCGACCACGCCGAGCGGAATGGCAATCGCGATTGCAATCAGCATCGCTGCGATGGCGAGTTCGATTGTTGCCGGATACCGCTCGAAGATCAGGCTGATTACCGGTTGATCTGTGCGAAAAGACTTGCCGAGGTCGCCATGAAGAATCGCGACCCAGTAATCGTCGTAGCGATTATCCAGGCCATACCAGCGAAAATGACGCTGACCGTTCGCATCTTGGGGAAAACCAAAGAAGAAAGGCGGGCGATCCAGGCCGTGCTTCGCGCGAAACTGGGCTAACTGTTCGGGTGTTGCCTGTTCGCCCAGAACTGCGACGGCGGGATCGCCGGGCACTAGCTCGATCAGAATCGTAACCAGCGACACCACCGTCCACACCACGAGGACCAGGAAGCCAACGCGGCGCAGCAATCCAAACAGTTTGTGCTTCATTCGCGGAACGACTGACAAAGTTGCGTAACGAGCGCGGATAATAGCAGAAGGAAGGGAAGCGCGGCTATGCGATTGGCCCAAAATAAAAAACGTAGCCGGGACTCGCTTTCGCCAACCAGATTCGGCCCCGACAACCAAATCCAATCAGCCAGGCGAGCCCCTGAGACTACGTTCGATGATTGCTGCCACTAGGGCGGCAATCAATCTGAGGCACAAGACCGAAGTCTTGTGTCGCCAGATTCTTCTACGCACGCAAGATGCCTGCTTGCGTCAGATGCGGCGGCCTAAGTGCAGAGCAGCAATGCCGCCACTCAAATTTTCAAAATCAACTTCAATGAAATTCGCTGCACGCATCATGCCAGCCAGCTTTTCCTGATTCGGAAATTTCGAGATCGAATCGGGCAAATATTGATACGCATGGCGCGATCCGCTTAACCAACCGCCGAAGAAAGGCAACAGTCGCCAGTAATAAAATCGGACAAGTTGGCGCACTACTGGAACACTCGGCTGCGAGAATTCTAAAATCGCTAAGCCGCCGTGCGGCTTCAGGACACGATGCAATTCCGCCAAGCCCTGTTCGACGCTCGACAGATTTCGCAAAGCAAACCCGATCGTCACCGCGTCGAAGGTCGCGTCAGCAAAGGGCAAGCGCAGCGCATCGCCTTCGATGAACTTCAAACGCGGCGCCTTGCCTTTCGCGATTTGCAGCATTGGCCGGCAAAAATCGATTCCGACCACGCGCGCAGCAGTCTTTTCAAATATCGCAATGCTCAAATCGCCGGTGCCGCATCCGACATCGAGGACCAGGGCATTCTCAGCCAGCATCGGTTGCAACTTCTGCACTACGCGTCGTCGCCAACGCGTGTCGATGTTCGCTGAGAGCAGATGATTCAGCAGATCGTATCTTGGAGAAATGCGCGCGAACATATCGCGCACCCGCCGAGCGTGATCGGTTGAATCTTTCTGTCCGGAATCAGTTAAGCCCATGGGGTTCGCAGAATGGTTGCAAGCCGCTTGCGATCGGTTTGTAAATCAGGGCTTCTTCGGTGGAACGGCTGAATCAGATGCAGTTTTAGCATCGCTGCGAATTTCTGCTTTGTCGCCGAAGGCCGCCTTGAGTTGCGCGCTGTCGCCGACGACGATCGTGGCTTGCGGTGCGTCTTTGAAGAGTCGAGTTGCGACTCGCTGGAGATCGGAAACGGTCAAGCGATTTAGTTCAGCCGATCGATTGGCGTTAGACAACTTGTATGTTTCCGCATCTAGCCAGGCGTCGGCCAGCGAGTCAGTTGATCCGGTATTGTTGACCTGGGATAGGACAGCGCTGCGCGCGGCGTCGAGTTCCGCCGTCGTCGGGCCGGTTTGAATCAACGCGCGCATAACTTCCTGGGCTGCCGACGTGGCCTTTGCTGCAGATGAAGTCGGTACGCTTGCTCCAAAGACAAACATCCCGGGCAGCATATAAGCATCATGTCGCACGAAGGAACCTGACAGTTCCGGCAAGGCAGTTTGCCAACGCTGGCGTGCGATTTGGGCCAGCACCGAAGCGGCGAGGGAATCACGATCAGATCGCGATAAGCCGCGCACCGCGATTCGAACCTCCGTCGTCTTCGCATCAGTCTGATTGATCACCAACACGCGGGAATCCGGCGCATTCGGCTGACGAAAAGTTTGTGGATAATTCCGATCTGCTTTCGGCCACGGTCCCAGCAACTGGCGCAGGTCTCGCAATAGTCGCGCGCTTTCAACTCCGCCAATAACCACGAGCGTTGCGTTGTCAGCGTGCAGGAATCGTTCATGTGCGAGCATCAAATCTGCACGATCGACTTTCGAGATCGACTCAACCGTGCCGCTGGCGGGATTGGCATACGGAAACGTTCCGAACAGACGCCGCCCAATTTCTCGATCTGCGATCTGCGATGGTGAAGTCGAATGTTCTGAGAGTGACGTGAGTCGGGCCTCGCGCAACTTGGTTACGTTTTCGACCGAAAGATTAGTCGTGAGAACTGCGGCTCGAAGGAATTCGATCAAACGTTCCAGTTCGCTGGCCTTGCCTGAAATTGTCACGTCAATCGAATCGTAGCTGGTCGAAACTTCCAACTTGCCGCCAAGCTGCTCGGTCACATATTCGCGCGTGGCCGGATCGGGAAACAGCGCGTCGCCGAGTAGCGCCATCGTGCCGGCTTTGCCCGACAAATCGAAGGCGGCGCCGCTCTGAATCCGCAGCTTCAGAAGGACGTTCGCGTCCCCCGGGCGGGGTGAAAAAAGAATCGTCAGCCCGTTGAGTAGCTGTTGGCGACTTGGCTCAGTCAGATTGCCTTGCGCCGTCGCCGATGAAAGGAAGGCGAGGCTCAAAGCGAAGATTAGAACGAACCGATGGCTAAGCTGTTCGAGGGGGCGGTGCCTGGATTTTTCAGGATTCACTATGTTTTTCGGCGGCTCTTTGATAATCCCAACTACTGTTGAAGCTCGGTTGGGATGCGGCAAAAAAGAGTTTAGATGCCGCTGAAAAAGCCGTCAACCTGAGCCGCTTATGGCGCATCAAAGCCCTGTGTCAGCGGAGCTTAATGCTGCCGGAACCGCGTCAAACGATAGTATAATTACCCGCGGAAAAACTCATGGCACGAGAAATTTTTCCGTAACTTCTTGGTGATTAGCAGTAATTAAGCAGTAGGGAGCCAGTTCCTACAGGATCGAGCGCTTTGATTGACGTACCAGGAGACAGACGAGCGGCTGCTCGAGCAGGCAGCGAACGGCAAGACCGAGGCGTTTCAGATTCTTTACGAACGTTACCGCGATCCGATTTTTCGGTTTGCTTACCGAATGCTCGGCTCGGCGGAAGCGGCTGAAGACGTCGCGCACGATTGCTTCCTGAGTTTGATAAGAGAACCTAATCGGTTCGATCAAGACAAGGCTTCGCTGCGTACATATCTCTACGCGGCGGCGCGCAACCAGGCGGTCAAGCGGTATCAGGCATTGGGGCGCGAGGCGGCGATTGAGGATTTGCCGTACGAGCCGCGGCTTTCAGATCGTCATCAGCCGATTCATCAAGTGCTGGATGACGAGTTGACCGTCGAGGTTCGAAATGCGATCGCGGATTTGCCGCCGCTGCAACGCGAGGCGCTGGTTCTTTTTGAGTACGAGGATCTTTCATTGGCTGAGATCGGAGCCGTCGTCGGCGTCGATCCAAACACGGTGAAAGCGCGGTTGTTTCGGGCCCGCGAGAAGCTGCGCGCGAGGCTCGATAGATATTTCCGAATTGGCCGCGAAACTGCTACAGTGAGGCGGGCGTGAAGCGCAGTTTCGACGCCTGCATGACGAATTAGAGTTTTAAGCAATGAGTAATTCGGAATCGAAGTTCATGCAGGACGAGGAGCTGCGTGTTTTGCTTAATAAGTGGAACGCGCCAGAAGCTCCCGATTCTTTGGATCAGCGGGTCGCGGCCTCGTACCGACAGACGATGGCCGGCATGAACGAGCATCTAAGTTCAGTACTTGATCCCCAGCGGGACAGCGAGGTAGTAAAGATGAAACTTTGTAATTCGTGCCAGGAGCAATTTGCCGATCGATTTAGCTTTTGCCCGGTGGACGGAACCCCTCTGAGCGTCGTTCCGGTTGCACCCACGCCGCCACCAGCGGCTAAACCGGCGGACATCGAGACCTCATATATGATGTCTGAAACTGTCAGTCAAATTACGCCGAAGGCGACTGTTCCGCCGGTGCCGGTATCATCAGTTCCAACCGCCCCGCCGACAATTGCAGCAGGTGCTTCCAGGCTTGAGTCCGCGCCGGTCAATATAACCGAGGATTCGGCGACGGCTTGGCCTCCGCATGTTGTTCCGAAGATAACAGTTCCGGTTCATGCGCAATCGAAATCAATCCCAGCTCATGAAATGATCGGTGAATATCACCTTACGATCTTGGAGGACACGGGTTTGATGACGAGACTTGCCGGAGAACTCGGCAACGTCGCGCATAACTATCAACTGACCTGGCCCGAGTTCAAACGCGATCCGTTTGGCTTCGTGAAGCGATCGATTCAGGGCTATGGCGCGATGACCGGAAAGTTTCTTGGCAACCGCGACGTTCTGATCGCAATGGTACTTTCGGTTGTCGCTATGGCGGTGTTGGTTGGCGCGATCTTTCTGCTTGATCGAAGCGGATCTGGTGGCCCGTCGCGTCGCATGATGATAGGGGTGGCGATCGGTGGTTTCATCGGCTTGCTTGGGATCTTTGCGACCTGGCTGAGTCGCGATCGCGGTGCAGCGGTCATGGGCGCTCGCCCATCTGATTCGCGTAACGTGCTTTCAGGCATCATCGCGTCGTTCGCTATGCTGTTCCTGGTTGTTGGTGGCGCGTTCATCTTGGACCGACGCCAGCAAGCCCGGGCCGCGGAATTGTCCAAAGAAGATGATTTGGAATTGACCCAGATGATCTCTGACATTCCGAATGAACAACCGACTCCCGACGAAGGCACAGCGGGCATGGCCAAAGGAAACGGCGGCGGCAGCAAGCCGAAGCAGGAAAAGGCCGGCGGCGGTGGTGGCGGCGGTCGTGAAGAGCAGGCCCCAGCTTCGTTTGGAAAGTTGCCCCAGGCTGATCTGCGAATCCCGCAAGTCGTAGCTCCTGATCCGCATCCGCCGGTGATTAAGAATCCGGCGCTGCCGATGCCCGCGACACTCGATGCGGATCCGGGATTGTTCCCGCCCGACACGCGGCAGCTTAACTACGGCGATCCGAAATCGAAATCAACTGTGGCTTCATCCGGCCCGGGTACCGGCAACGGAATCGGTAGCGGCACAGGTGGCGGCGTTGGTCCAGGCAGTGGCGGTGGTTATGGCCCGGGTAATGGCGGCAACCCCGGCGGCGGCAATCGCAATGAAGGCGGTGGTGGCCCAGGCGGTGGCGGCGGCGGAACTGACTACAGCCGCATTTTCAGTGGCAAGGAAGTGACGTCGAAAGCTCGCGTGCTTGAGAAGCCGGAGCCGACCTATACGGAAGCTGCGCGCAAGAATCAGATTACCGGAACCGTTACACTGCGGGCGGTGTTTTCCGCGAGCGGCACAGTGACGAACATTCACGCGGTGTCCGGTTTGCCCGATGGCTTGACTGAACGCGCCATCGCCGCGGCCAAGAGCATTCGCTTCGTGCCCGCGACCAAAGACGGTCATCCCGTCTCAATGTGGATGGAGTTGCAGTACAACTTCAACCTGTACTAAGGAACTCACGCATCGTGTGACTGGCATCTTGCCGGTAGAAATTGAAAGAGGCGGGCGAATTGCCCGCCTCTTTTGTTGTGGAGTGCGGCGGCTTGACGCCGCTCTATTACGATTTGTCGCGAAGAGCCGGAGTATGGAAAAGCGCCGTCAAGCCGGCGCACTCCAAAAAAACTACCGCTCGGCTACGCGCTTAATTCTCTCCACGCCTTCCTTTAATCGATCCAACGACGTTGCGTACGAGATGCGAATGAATCCTTCAGCGCCAAATCCCGCGCCATCGGTTACGACGGTCTGCTCTTCCTCCAGCAGTCGCGTCGCGAAGTCGTCAGACGTTTCGCCTTGCTTCAAACAACCACGCACGTCGGGAAACGCGTAAAACGCGCCTTCGGGTTGCGGGCACTTCAATCCTGGGATTTCGTTCAGCGCGTTTAGCAGCCATTCGCGACGCCGCGTGTATTCGGCGAGCATCGTCGCGACGGAATCCTGTGCTCCATTCAAGGCTTCGACGGCTGCGGCTTGCGAGATTGAAGTTGCGTTGCTGGTTGAATGTCCCTGCACCTTTGACATGGCGCGTGTCCAGTCGGCGTTCGCCAGCGAATAGCCGATGCGCCAGCCGGTCATGGCGTAAGTCTTCGAAAACGAGCCGGCGATGCAGAGCCGCTTGCGTAACTCCGAAGGCAAAGACGCTGCGCTAAACACGGTCGCGGGCGGGTAGACGAATCGCAGATAGCATTCGTCGGACACCGCATAGATTCCGCGCTCGGCCAGAACTTCCATGATTGATCGGAATTCATTCGGAGGAATTACGCGACCTGATGGATTGCTCGGAGAGTTTAGAATGATAAGTTTTGTTTTGGGCGTAATAGTGCGCCTGACCATGTCTGCGGTCAGCACGAATCCGTTCTCTTCAGTCTCAATGAAAACCGAGCGACCGCCCGCGAACGTGACGATCTCCGGAAAGGTGACCCAGTAAGGCTTCGGGATCAGAACGTCATCACCGGGATTGATTAGCGTCACCACGGCATTAAAGATCGCCTGCTTACCTCCCGATGTCGCCATCACTTCGTTCCGTTCGTAGTTGGCGCCAAAGTCGCGCGCGTACATTTCGATGATCGCCTTTTGCAGTTCGCGCGTGCCGGCCGTCGGCGTGTACTTGGTTTTGCCGGCGCGCATCGCTTCGGCGGCGGCATCTTTGATATTTTGCGGCGTGTCGAAATCCGGTTCGCCAGGGCCGAGATCGACTACGTCAACACCCGCTGCGCGCATTGCTTCGGCTGCTTGCATGGCCGCGAGAGTCGCGGACGCTTTCATCTCAGCGACGCGTTCAGAAACGGGAAAGTTTGCACCAAGTGTCGTTGCAACCATGTGCTTTGAGTTCCTTTGCGGCTTGTCGTCTTGGCGAGAACCGATTCATGCAAAGACGCGAAGGCGTAAAGCTACTCAAAATTTCATTTCTTCTCCTGCATCTTTCTTTCAACCAGAGGCGGCACCAACCCTTCAATGCTGCCGCCAAGCTGAAACACTTCCTTCACCAAACGCGAACTGACATAAGAATATGCCTCGGCAGGCATCATGAAGACCGTTTCCAACGACGGTTGCAGACGCCGATTCATCAAGGCCATTTGCAATTCATACTCGTAGTCTGAGATGGCGCGAATGCCACGAACGATTGCGTGGGCTTCCTTGTCGGCCGCGTATTGCACGAGCAGGCCTTCAAAGCTGTCAACCACAACTTTGCAGCCACCCTGCTCTATATCTTTCAAAACGTCGGCAAGGATTTCTTTTCGTTCTTCAACAGAAAAGAAGGGAGTCTTCTCCCGATTGATGAGAATCGCGACGATAATTTCATCGAACAGCTTGCACCCGCGCTGAATGATGTCGAGGTGGCCATTGGTGACTGGATCGAACGAACCGGGGTAGATGGCGCGGCGCATGGAAAGAAGATGGTAAATGGTAAATCGTAAATGGTAAATAGGAAAGCTCAGGCGGTTGTGACGAATGGCACGTTTGTAACGTTGACACCATAAGGCGGCGATGTTTCAATAGCACATGACAAACGTGGTGAGTTAAGGCGACTTGCGGCCACGTAAAACAAACCGCTAAACAGCTCGGCGAGTCTTATTAATCAGATTGATGAAGGCCCCGCGTTGTTCGCCAGCGCGGGGCTTTTCATTCGTGTCAGAAGCCGCGCGTAAGCAAGGGCACCGTTGCCCTCCCTTACGGTCGGGCTTCTGACACGCGATACCAATGAGTACTTTTCTCGACACACTTCGCGAACGCATCGTCGTCTTTGATGGCGCGATGGGCACCAATCTGCACGCACAGGACCTGACCGTTGATGACTATGGCGGTCCGCAGTTCGAAGGCTGCCCGGAGCACTTGCTGATCAGTAAGCCTGAAGCCGTCGCGAACGTTCATGCCGGCTTCTTCGAAGTCGGCTGCGACGTCGTTGAGACTGATTCGTTCGGCGGGGCTTCGATCGTGCTCGCCGAATATCAGATAGCGCACCTGGCTTATGACTTGAATAAGAAGGCCGCGGAACTCGCCAAACGAATCGCTTCAGATTTTTCGACCAAAGAAAAACCGCGCTGGGTCGCCGGCTCGATGGGCCCGACGACGAAGCTGCCGACGCTCGGGCATATTTCATTCCTCGACATGAAAGCGTCGTATCGCGAGCAGGCGCGCGGCCTGCTCGATGGCGGCGCGGACCTGCTGATTGTGGAAACGTGTCAGGACATTCTGCAGACGAAGTCGGCGCTGGCGGCGATCTTCGATGAGTTCGAAGCGTCGAAGCGTCGCGTACCGGTGATCGCGCAAGTCACCATCGAAGCTTTCGGTACGATGTTGATGGGAACTGAGATCGGCGCGGCATACACCGCAATCGAGCCGTTTCCGATTGACGTCATCGGCATGAACTGCGCGACCGGTCCACAGCAGATGACTGAGAACGTGCGCTACCTCTGTCAGAATTCGAAGTTTCCTGTTTCGGTAATTCCGAACGCCGGCATTCCGGAAAACGTCGGCGGTCATGCAGTTTTCAAAGAGACTCCGGAATCGCTTTCGAAAGAACTGGCGCACTTCGTCAAAGATCTCGGCGTGAACATCGTCGGCGGTTGCTGCGGGACGACACCTGCGCATTTGAAAGCCGTCGTCGAAGCGGTGAAAGACGTTACGCCGCTGCGACGCGATGTGCCGCGCACGGCGGCGTCCTCATCAATTTTTATTCAACAGCCTTATCGGCAGGACACTTCGTTTTTGATTGTCGGCGAACGCGTCAACGCGAGCGGTTCGAAGAAAATGCGCGACCTGCTCAACGCGGAAGATTGGGACGGGCTGGTCTCGCTGGCGCGTGAACAGGAACGCGAAGGCGCGCACGTCCTCGATGTGAACGTCGATTTCGTCGGACGCGACGGCGAGAAAGACATGCAGGAACTCGCTTCGCGCTTGGTGACGAACATCAAGATTCCTTTGATGTTCGATTCGACCGAATGGCAGAAGATGGAAGCCGGCCTGCAACACGCGGGCGGCAAGTGCATTCTCAATTCGACGAATTACGAAGACGGCGAGCCGCGCTTCGCGAAAGTGCTTGAGTTGGCAAAGACCTACGGCGCCGGCGTGGTTATCGGCACGATCGATGAAGAGGGAATGGCGCGCACCGCCGACGGAAAATTCGCCATCGCCAAGCGCGCTTTCGAACAAGCGACTACGAAATACGGAATTCCTGCGGACGATATTTTCTTCGACGCGCTCGCGCTGCCGATCTCGACCGGCATTGAAGAAGATCGGCGCAACGCGCTCGAAACCATCGAAGGAATTCGGCGCATCAAGACCGAACTGCCCGGCGTTTTTACGATTCTCGGCGTCTCGAACATCTCGTTCGGTCTGAATCCAGCCTCGCGCATCGTGCTCAACTCTGTGTTTCTGCATGAAGCGGTGGCGGCTGGACTTGATTCAGCGATTGTTAACGCGAGCAAGATCGAGCCACTCAATCGCATTGAAGAGCGACAACTCAAGGTGGCGCTTGATCTAATCTACGACCGGCGCGAATTCGATGGCGACGTGTGCACGTACGATCCGCTGGGTGAATTCACCAAGCTATTCGAAGGCGTCACTACCAAATCGAAGAAGAAAGAATCACGCGGTGAAACTGTCGAAGAGAAACTCAAGTTTCACATTATCGACGGCGAGAAGCTCGGTCTCGAAGGCAACTTGAAGTTGGCGCTGGAGAAATATTCGGCGCTCGACATCATCAACAACATCCTGCTGGAAGGAATGAAAGTGGTCGGCGAGCTTTTCGGGAGCGGCCAGATGCAGCTGCCGTTCGTGCTGCAATCCGCTGAAGCGATGAAAGCTGCCGTGAAATTCCTTGAACCGTTCATGGAGAAAAAGGGAGGCGCGACTGCGAAAGGAACGATGGTGCTCGCAACCGTCAAAGGCGACGTGCACGACATCGGCAAGAACCTTGTCGATATCATCCTGACGAACAACGGCTACAA
>JAJPKD010000206.1 GCA_021323895.1 Acidobacteriota bacterium
CCGACCGAATCAAAGGCTCGTCGCGCAAGAGATCGCTGACGCAACAGCCGCTCGGATCTTTGCCGCATGATCGATAATGGCCACGCGTGATCTTGATCGCCTCCCAACCGGGAAGGCGCTTGATCAATTCGCACGCCAATGTCGTCTTGCCCGTGTTTGAAGACAAGCCGCTGATTGCCACGATTGTGGGACGAGATGCGCTCATGAAGTAACCGAGGAAAGCAGGATCTTGACGAGTTGCTCTAAACCTTTCGCATCTTCGCGATCGAATCGCGAAAGCACGGGGCTATCAAGATCGAGCACACCTATCAGCTTTTCACCTTTGAGCAACGGTACCACGATCTCGGAATTCGAGGCGCTATCGCACGCGATGTGTCCAGGGAACTCATGGACGTTCGGCACGATGACCGTATCACAAGTGGCTGCGCCGGCGCCGCAAACGCCTTGCCCAATCTTGATGCGCATGCAAGCAGGCTGGCCTTGAAACGGGCCCAGCACCAACCCGTCGTTCTTCGCGAAATAGAATCCCGCCCAATTCAGATCGGGTAACGAATGATAGACAAGCGCAGAGAAGTTCGCCGCGTTGGCAATCAAGTCGCGTTCACCGGCAAGCAGGCTGGAGAGTTGCGAGGCGAGTTGGTAGTAGAGTTGAGTCTTAGACTTTGAATCTGTAGGCACCTTTTTGAGTTCTCTCCCTTTAAGAATGAAGCTCAAGCAGCCATCGAAGATGGCGGCAGAGAATAGCCCCGGGCGTAAGCCCGCGGAGCGGGCGACAGAAAATTCGCACGCGGCTACCTTCAAGTACCGTCCGCTCTGTCGCCCCTTGCGGGGCTATGACTCATCACTAATTTAAGTACCCCGGGCTCACGCCCGGGGCTATTTTCTGTCGCGCCTGCGGCGCTCGTTGAGAGTTTGCCCTCACGATAACTTCCGCGAACTATCATTCTCTGACGAGGGCAGAATACTTATCACCACACTCTTCGACGCCGGCGTGTGGCTCTTATCGGCAAAATACTTCACCGGCACCAACACGTTCGTTTCCGGAAAATACGTGGCCGTGCAACGACGCGGGATGCTGTAAGGGACGATCCTGAAACTGCGCGCGACACGCTCTTCACCCTCGAAGTGACTGACCAGATCGACTAACTGGCCGTCATGAAAACGGTTAACCCGAATATCGTCGGGGTTCATGAACACCACTCGCCGCCCGTTGTGAATTCCGCGATAGCGATCGTCCAGGCCGTAAATCGTCGTGTTGAATTGATCGTGGCTGCGCATCGTCATCATCAAAAACTGGCCCGACTCCAAATTTACGCGCGCCAGCGGATGAACCGTAAACTGTGCGCGACCGTCAGGCGTGTTGAATTTGAGATCTCGAATCGGATTCGGAAGGTAAAACCCGCCCGCCTGCCGCACTCGCTCGTTGAAATTCTCGAATCCGGGCACGACATGCTCAATGTGATCACGAATGCGATCGTAGTCCGCGACCAGCGCGTCCCAATCTATCGAAGTCCGACTGCCGAGCGTCGCCTTCGCCAACCCGGCAACAATCGCCGGCTCGCTTAGTAAATGTTCCGATGCAGGTTCGAGCCGGCCACGCCATTCTTCAACCACAGCCATCGAGTTTTCAGTAGTCACGAATTGCGGGCCACTCGCCTGCTGATCGATCTCAGTGCGGCCGAGACACGGCAGAATCAGGGCTTGCTTTCCGGTAATCAAGTGCGCGCGATTCAGCTTGGTCGAAACATGCGCCGTCAATTTGCATCGCCGCAAAGCCTCCGCCGTGTATTCGGTGTCCGGCGTTGCTGATAGAAAGTTTCCGCCGAGCGCAAAGAAAACTTTCGCCTTCCCTTCATGCATCGCCTGAATCGCGTGGACAGTATCGAGGCCGTGCTTTCGTGGCGGTCCAAAACGAAATTCTTTCCCGAGCTTGTCGAGAAAATCATCAGTTGGCTGCTCCCAGATTCCCATCGTGCGATCACCCTGCACGTTGCTGTGGCCGCGGACAGGACACAAGCCTGCGCCTGGCTTGCCAAGCTGTCCCCGCAGCATCATCAGATTGACGATCTCCTGAATATTCGCGACCGCGTTCTTGTGTTGCGTCAGACCCATGGCCCAACAGAAAATTACGCGTTCAGATTCGATGAATATCTTTGCCGCATCTTCGATCTTCACCTTGCTAATTCCGGATTGATCGAGGATGTCGCCGACGTGAACGCGAGCCAAGGCATCTTTGAATTCCTCAAATCCCGTCGTGTGCTGGTTGATGAAGTTGTGATCGAGAATCTCGCCCGGACGACGCTCCTCCGCCTCCAGCACTTCTTTCATCATGCCTTTGAGCAGAGCGACATCACCGTTGATGCGCACTTGCAAAAAGAGATCGGCGAGCTTCGAACCGGCACCTAGCCACGTCCAAAATTCCTGTGGATGTTTGAAGCGCGTCGTACCGGCTTCAGGCAGCGGATTGATGTGCACGATTTTGCAGCCGCGACGTTTAGCTTGCAGCAAAGTCGTCAACATCCGCGGATGATTCGTGCCCGGGTTTTGCCCGATGATGAAAATCGCATCGCACAGATCAAAGTCCTCAAGCGTAACCGTGCCTTTGCCAAACCCGAGCGCCTCTTTCATCCCGGTGCCGCTCGATTCATGACACATGTTCGAACAGTCCGGCAGATTGTTCGTGCCGAACTGCCGCACGAAGAGTTGATAAAGAAACGCGGCTTCGTTGCTGGTGCGGCCCGACGTGTAGAAGATCGCTTCGTCAGGCGATGCCAGCGAATTTAGTTCACTCGCGATCAGCGCGAAAGCTTCTGTCCAATCAACAGCTTCGTAATGCGATGCATTTTCACGCAAAACCATCGGATGAGTAATTCGCCCTTGTTGGTTCAGCCACACATCAGGTTGCTCGGCCAATTCTTTGACGCTGTGCTTCGCAAAGAACTCAGGTGTGACGCGCTTCTTTGTCGCTTCATCAGCAACGTGCTTGGCGCCTTCTTCGCAAAATTCGAAATGCGATCGCTCGCCGTCGGGCTCAGGCCACGCGCATCCGGGGCAATCGATGCCTTGCTTCTGATTAAGTTGCATCAGCGTCCGCGAACCGCGCACTACGCCCATCTCGCCCCAGGCAAATTTCGCGGCGACCAGCGCTGACGTCATGCCGCCGGCGACTTTGCTGATCGGCTTGACGTGGGGCGGGGTTGGTTCGGGCGGAGGTTGCGCCGATGTGTCAGCGCCAGTCGATTGCGCTGATACCGCATCTTCGATGTCGTATTTTCGTTGAGCCACGGCGAAAGGATTCGTTAACAGAATAGATTCTAGAAATCAGGTGTCTGATTTGCAAAGCGGCTCGTCCGCGTAGGAGTTATTGACTTACTCTCACGTTTACCGTAAAAGCATCTTCTTCTCTCTCGGATTCGAATCAAGTTTCAGTTTCGGTTTCATGCCGTCAGCTTCCAAAGGAGCCAACATGCATCTGAAAAGGATCAGCAGCTTGCTGTCTGCTAGTTTTCTCTTCATCGCACTCGCCGCCATTTCCATCAACGCGCAAAACGGTTACGCACGCGATCCAAATCAGCAGGTCGATCAGGACTACACAAAGAAGATTGCCGAGTACACGACCGAGAAATTCTTCAACTCGCCATTGACTGATTACTTGCCGGCGTCTCCGAACATTCCAACGCCGAAAGCCGTGCTGGGTGATGTCGCGGGCGCCCCGAACAAACTGCCCTACGCGGAAGACGTTTACAAATACATGCGGATGCTGGAGAAGGCCTCGCCGCGCGTCAAAGTCTTTTCGATCGGCACGACGGAAGAAGGCCGCGAGCAAATCGCGGTGGCGATCGCTTCCGAGAATCTGTTGGCGAAGATGGAAGAGAACCGCGCGCGGCTGACTAAGCTCGCCGATCCGCGCACCATTAATATGAATGACGCGGAGGCGGATCGACTGGTCGAGCAATCGTTTCCCATCTACTACATCACGGGCACGATTCACTCGCCTGAAACCAGAGCGCCGACGGCTTTGATGGAACTCGCGTACCGGCTCGTGGTTGACGACAGTCCTTACATCAAATCGATTCGCGACAACATGGTGACCCTGATCACTCCGGACGTCGAAGTCGATGGCCGCAACCGCATGGTCGATGTCTATAACTGGCACTTGGCGAACCCCGGCAAGAACTGGCCGAACCTGGTTTACTGGGGCCACTACGTCGCCCACGACAATAATCGCGATGCGATGGGATTGTCGCTAAAGCTCACGCGAAACATCCTGAACACTTATCTGTATTGGAAGCCGCAGGTGCTCCACGATCTGCATGAATCGGTTCCTTACCTTTATGACAACACGATCGGCGACGGCCCATACAACGCTTGGGTCGATCCGATCCTGACGGACGAATGGCAACTGATTGGTTGGAAGAACGTTTCCGAGATGACGAAGTTCGGCATGCCCGGTGTCTTCGCGCACGGCACCTTCGACACGTGGTCGCCTGGCTACCTGATGTTCATCGCCGCGACGCACAACGGCATCAGCCGCTTGTATGAAACGTTCGGCAACGGAGGCGCCGACACCTTGACGCGCACGCTGTCGCCGGCCGAGTACGAACGCACCTGGTACAAGCAGAATCCGCCGCTGCCGCGCGCGAAATGGTCACAGCGCAATAACAATAACTATGAGCAGACGGCGCTACTGGTGTCGCTTGATTACTTCAACAAGAATCAGAAGCTGTTTCTCAAGAACTTTTATCTGAAATCGAAGCGCTCGATCGAAAAACCTAAAGTTGAAGGGCCCGCGGCTTATGTTTTCCCTGGCGATGATCCACGAACGGGCAATCAAGCCATGCTCTTGCGCGTGCTGCAAGCGCAAGGCTGTGAGATATCTCGCGCAACCGCGCCGTTCACGGTTACCGTGAAGAAAGCTGGTGGACGACGTCCCGGTGCGCGCGGTCAATCCGCTTCGCCGTAGGCATCACCGGCGACGAAACCTGACGACACCGAGCCCCGCACTTTCCCTGCGGGCACTTACGTCCTGCGGATGGATCAGCCGTACAGCCGCATCGCCGATGCGCTGCTCGACTATCAATACTGGAGTCCGCGCGATCCGCAGCAGAATGTTTACGACGATACTGGTTGGACCTTTGGCGAAGCCGCCAATGTGCAAGTCGTGCGCGTCACCGACACGAAAGTGCTCGATGCGGCGATGCAGCCGGTAAGCGGTGAAGTTCGTTCCGCCGGCGGCGTCGTTGGAGCTGGATCGATCTATCTCGTCAACGCGAATGCCGATAACAATCTGATCACTTTGCGGTATCGACTGCGCAAAGCTTCGTTCGACGCCGCGGAAGATTCATTCGAAGCCGCCGGCAAGAAATTCAACCGCGGCTCTTTCATCATCCGCAACGCAACGACGGATGAAGTCAACAAAGTCGCGACGGAACTTGGCGTGCAAGCTTATGCCGTCGCGACTGCGCCCACGGTCAAGACGCATCCGGTGAAAGCTGCGCGGGTCGCGATCATGCACACGTGGCAGAGCACGCAGGATGAAGGCTGGTGGCGAATCGCGTTCGATCAGATGGGCGTGCCTTACGACTACGTCTCGACACAAAACGTCGCGAAGGATTCCGATCTTAACAAGATGTACGACGTCATCGTTTTTGGCCCTGGCGGCGGCAACGCGAATGCGGTGATTCAGGGACGGCCGATGTACGGCAATCCGATTCCGTGGAAGAAGACCGAACTGACGCCAAACCTCGGCGGCTTTGCTTCGACTGACGACATGCGTCCCGGACTTGGCTACGCGGGTTTAATGAACTTGCAAAACTTCGTGAAGAACGGCGGCGTGTTCATTGGCGCCGATGATTCAGCGAGTTTTGCAGTCTCAACTGGTTTCACTCCAGGCGTTTCGATTCAAAACTCTTCGCGACTGCGCGCGATTGGCGATCTGCTGAAAACGCGAATGGTTGATGCGACCAGCCCGGTCGCTTACGGCTATGGCGACACGCTTTCTGTCTATTGCTTCAACGGACCAATTTTCAACGTTAGCAACGTCGCCGGCGGCGGAGGTTTCGGTGGGCGCAGAGGCGGCGGTGGCGGCGGTCGGGCGACCGGACGCGGCACGCTTGAAGACCCCGATGTCGTGCAAGGTCGTCCACCCGCAGAACTTCCCGAGCCACCGCCATCCGTAGAAGTGTGGGAAGCCGCGCCCATCAATGAAGAGCAGCGCCGCAACCTCGTCGGCCTAATTCCTCCGGCGCAGCGCCCTCGTGTGATTCTGCGTTGGGGCAACGCTAACGAGTTGCTCGTCTCGGGTTTGCTTGATGGCGGTGACGAGATCGCGCAACATGCGGCGGTGATCGATTCGCCGCTCGATCGTGGCCACGTGGTTCTCTTCTCGATGAATCCGTTCTGGCGCGGGCAAACATCGGGCAGTTATTCGCTGGTGTTCAATACGATTCTGAATTTCGACAATTTGAACGCGGGAAGAAGAGTCGATGATCGATGATTCGGCGTGAACCGGTAACGACGCAAACACATCGCCGCTGGATCAAATCGACCACGAATCCGCGAAGCTGACCCAAATGTGCATCATCACTGAATGATGCCTACTGGAACGATCATTAACTTCACTCTGCTCCCTTTGAGAACCGGACTTTGCGGCAGCGGGCTCTGTGCTTTGACTTGACCTCCGGTCGCTTGCGGACAGGTTTGTGCGTTGGCATTGTAAGGAATCATGTCCTGGTCGGTATTGATCAGGCCAAACTGCGGACTGCTGAGAATTTTCCGTGCTTCATCCAGCGTCTTTCCGCAGAGATTCGGCACGGAAACAGTTTCGGGCGGGGGCGCGGCTGCGACCGTGAAATCTACCCGGCATCTTCGTGGCAACCGGCCTGGCTCTCGCGATTGGCTGAGTACGGTGCCCGGAAGGCTTTGATTTGTCGCTCTATTGATGACGAGGCCCTGGCTCAGTCCGCGTTGGTTCATCTCAGCTTGTACCCCGTTGATATCTCTGCCGACGAAATTCGGAAGTTCGGCCGGGTCATCGCCGAGTGAGCTGACCACGAGGTTGACGCTCGTGCCCGGTTCGACCTCTTTGCCGCGATCCGGCTTCTGGTCTATTACCAACCCAAAGCGATCACAACTTTCGCGGTGCTCAACCGTTCCGAGCGTCAAATCAGGATTCCTTCCAAGCAGGCTCCGGGCCGCGGCCTCTGTTTCACCCTCGAATCGCGGCACCTTAACCAATCGGCCGCGGCTAATAAATAACTTAACCCTGGTTCCCGGCGTTTTACGCTCACCGGATTTCGGGTCTTGCTTGAAAACGTATCCCTTGTGTTGAGTTAAATCACCCTCATGTTTGAGATCGCCCACTCGATATCCGGCTTGTTCGATGAGTGTGCGAGCATCTGCTTCTGACTTTCCGATCACGTCAGGAATCACTTGCTCGCTTCTGCTAACCACGATGTCGATAGCGGCGCCGCGTGAGGTGTTCGCCCCGCGCCTGGGATTTTGATCGAGGACTACGTTCGCAGCACCTGCGGTGGCGCGGATTTCAACATTGCCGAGCCGGTAACCAGAGCTTGAGATTATTTTCTCGGCGTCCGATCGGTTTTGCCCGATGACGTTGGGAACGCCCCCAACCCGTTCACCGATGCGCGGTGGACGGATGGTCGGATTGGACCCGGCGAGTGAACGCGCGGCTTCGCCCTTGCGGCCGTGCAAGAGGATGTCGCGTTCGAGTTTTAGATAGGTTGCCGCCAAGGCCGCCGCCAACGCGGGCTCTTCATCCTTTAGCAGCATTGCCAGCGGCAGATATGCCGCGGGCTGTTCCGGCCGCGCCTGGATGGAGCGACGGTAATTCAGCTTCGCGTTATCTCGATCGCCGAGATCGTCGTAGAGATCGCCGAGATTGAAATACGCTTCAGCGAAATCCTGGTGAGTAGCTATGGCTTGTTCGTGCTGCCGCTTCGCTTTGGCATAAAAATCCGTCGCCATCTGCAAATCGCCCGCGAGTACCGCCGCGTCTCCCTGTCCGCGGAACGCGACACCGAGATCAGTTACCGGAAACGGATACATCGACGCCGCCTGTTGACTTGGTTCCAGCAGGCGCGCTGCTTCGCTAAACATTGCGTTCGCATCACCGGCGGAATTTCTTTGCAGCGCCGATTCACCGGCGAGGACGTTGCCCTCGGCGAGATTGCCGCGCAACGTATCATCGAGCGGTCCGGAAAGATTTAGGGTTTGCTGGCCTCTGGAGGATCGCGCCGCGCTGTAGTGGGTCTTTGCTTCCGCGGCACGAGCCTCGGCCTCAGATGAGTTTCCCTGATCGAGCGCGATGTGCGCGCGGTCAAGCGCGATGTTGCCAAAAAGATTCTGCGCTTTTGGCGATTGCGCATCGGCGGTTGATAAATTCAGGGCTGCAGCCTTGTCCAAATCTCCCGTCAGGCGCAGCATATCGCCGCGATCGATATAGACTTCAGGCGGCAAAACAGTGAGCCCCAATTTCATTTCCTTTTCGTAGGCATAGAAAGCCCACCCCGGCTGTCCCCAATCGCTGTACACATCGCCGAGACTCGCATAACTCCCCGACTTGTTGGCGAGAATCGCGCGCTCGCGCTCAGTGGCGAAGGTCCGGCTTCGATCCGGAATCGTTGCGAAATGCGGAACCAGATTCTGCGCCGCATAGGAGGGTTGAGTGCTGGTTAAGACTTGATTGGTCCAACCTAAAATCGCCTGGATTTGTGGCGTTGACGCCGGCGATGGCTGATCGAACTCTCGGGTCACGGGCGCTTGTTTCAGCGCATCGACGACGAAGACTTGATTAGTTGGAGTTGGCGAAACTGATGGGGACGGGCTCGGGGACGGTGATGGTGAAGTTGTCGGTTGAACACTTACGAGATAGGGATAATACAATTGTTGCTCCGGACAGCGAGCTTCACGATTGCAATCGAGGCATACGACGTAAACATGCGCCGGGTAAGAACCGGGCAGCAGCTTCCTGGCATCAAGCTGAAGGGTGGTGTTGACCACAAGGATGCCCTTGCCTTCGACCTCAACGGTCTTTTGATTTATGAGATGTGCCTGGTCGGCACGAATCTCGAGTTGCAGCCAAGGCGTGGTATCTGAGACGCGAAATTCAAGTCGATGCGTCTGATGGCAATCATTGTGGAGGTTATAGCTCACCTCTTGCGGCGTAATTTGTCCGGCCGTAACTTCGAGCCCTCGCTTAAATTGCTCTTGGGCAGGCGGCAAAATGAACCTCGCAGGCACAAACTGCGGATAACGCGTTACGATCTGGCCCGCCTCGATCAGGTTTGGGAAATTGCGCGTGAGAAAATTCTCCCGGCGCTTGGTCACCTGAACCGATCCTTCGAGAACGACCAGCGTCGCGCTTACTGGATCAGTCAGGCTATGCGAAGGATTGAAAACGCTGAATTGGTATTCAGTGCCCTTGGCGCCGGCCTGCGCATAAGTCGTTTTTGATTCAAACGCGCCCTTTACTTTCGCCCAGACGGTTCCCCACCAACTATAGGTTGAGGAAATTCCCACCAGCGAATTGGCATCGATGATCACTTCGTTGTCGCGCAACGCCACCGGCTCATCAAGGAATTCTACGGTCACCTTTGCCTCATGTGTTTCGATGACATCGCCTGCGTAAAGCAGAAAACCACTGACGCCCGTGGCACTCGGGGCTCCGGGCGAGGTTCCGCGGGAAACTTTGACTCCGGCGTTGGCCGGATCGAGCGGCATGACTCTTTTGATAATCGCGGTGGGCGCACCAGTTGGAATAGGAAGCGGCGCGCGTGTTTGGGCCATAGCCGAAAGTGTGAAAGTTGGAACCAGAACCGCGAAAAAGATCGCAGAGATCCACACTTGCCGCCAAAGTCTGGTGTGAGAGATTTTCATCATGAGACCTCCCGAGTCGGTTTGAGCGCTACTCGTCGCCGCATCTTTCCGGTCAACCAATAAGCGACAAAAGGCGTGAACAAGTGATAGGTCTTAAGGATGTAAATGAGTTCGAACTTGTAGAACAAGAAACAGGTCATCAGATAAAGCGCGTCAACGACAAATAAGAGCGCGGGTATGCTGAAGGTCTTTCTTGGTTCGGTAAACGGAATGGGGATTCGCGTCGTCAGGACATCGGCCAAGCGCGCCCGCACAAGGGCTCCAAGGGTCGCCAGGATGGCCACAATCAAGAAATCGTAGGCGGGCGGAAGCCAGCGAACGTAAATATCGCTGAGGATATCCGACACGACATTGGCATGTATCTCAGCGCCATAACGCCGCTGGCCGTGCGCGATAGTGAACAACTCGCCTGGCGTTTTGTAACCGACTATTACGACAGTGCCATTGAACTGAGTCAGATAGTCCGCATCTCTAAGCCGAGAATAAACTTCGCGATAGGATCGGGTCGCATCCTTGATCTGACCATAGTCCACCATGCCATAAGGCAAGTCATAGACGTTTTGATTTGTCTGGTACACAGGAATCGATTTACTGGTCGTTCCATTGCTCAGATGAATTCGATCGTTCTGCTCATCGAGTTGGATCGCGTGGTAGTCGAGGAAATGCGTCACTGCTTGCAACGCCAGCGATGGCACTGAGACCGCGGCGCTGTGTTCGGCGCCTGACTGCGCCAACTGGTAAACACGCACGAACCCCCAGTGTTGTCCGACCACGTCGATGTTGCCCCAGCGATCGTCAACTGCATTGCGGAGGTTGACCGGCAGGTTAGAAATCAGGACGCCATCATCTCGAACTCGTTTACCGAGGATCACCTGCGTGCCTTTACCCTTAGCGCGCTCGATCGCGGCCGCCATCTTTTCATCGCCCTTGTCCGATTCCGCGATGGAGAGATCGAAGACGATCACTTTGGCTTTCCCGGCCAGCGCGTCGATCAAGTCTGCGTGATACGTTCGCCAACTGGGGCCAGGCTCGCCGAGTTCACCGTTGATGCCTTCGTCACTCATGATCAGGCGCACTTTCGGATTGAATTTCTTGACGACGTAATCTTCCATGTACGGAATGAAGCGACTCTCGATCCGATCATCCGCCCCAAACACGTTGAAGAGTCCGGCGTAACCCAACACAAAGATCAGCGCGGTCACGAAGATCGACGCCAGGAAAGCGCGATTCCACTGCACAATTCGCTGCTCGACCGCGGCCATCTCCAGTTGCTCGAGGGCGACAGCCTCAGTAGCTTCTTTACGCGTTTCGGCGTTCGCGTCATTGGTCTTCGCCTGCCAGGCCTCAATGTTTTTTTCGTAGGTCTTCTTGACCTCTTTCAATCGATTGACTTGCTTGACCTGGGCCGAGGAGAAGAGTCTTGAAAATCGGCTGAGCAGCCCTTGCTTAGTTTCAAAATCGAAGATGACGCCGGTCGGCGAACGCAGGAACAACACCGGCGTAGCAAACGCCATCGGCTCGCGCACATCCATGTTGATGCGATTGCGCGCATGCGAAATCGCGGAATCAACCTGGCCGCGGTTCCAACCCGAACAAAGCTTCAAATAAAACTCTTTCGCAAAGGTCAACGCAGTCGGATCCGAAACTGGATACTGCATCGCGACCACCGCCGGGATTCCGCGCGCCACCAACTGCGGCGCCATGCCGGCGAGTGGTCGCGTCGCTGAAACTTCGGCGCCCTGGCAAGCATTCAAGACGACCAGCTTTAGTGACGGATAGTTGCGAAAAAAATCTGCGAAGACAGGCGCCGAAATAAGATCACGACCGCCGTTTTCCGAATTCAAGACAAGCTTGCCGTCGTCGTTGTCGAAGGTCCCGTGACCGATGAAATGCAGGATGTGATACTGGTCATCGACCAATGCCTGGCTGATCACGTCACGTGTGACTTTGTCTTTCAGGACGCGCTGCTGCACCGTTGGCAAAATTGAAAGAGCCTCGCTGATGATCTGTTCTTCGCGCTCCACATCCAGACCCGATTGGCCCGGAATCAAAGTTAGAACCTTGATCGGCGGTGCGATTTTCAGCGCTTTGATCGGCTCGGCAAGTTCGATGTAGCGCGTCAGCGGCGTCTTGTCGGATGTGGCCAGAAAACATTTAGATTCTTCGTCGTAGAGAACTTCCCATGGCAGGGCGGCGATTTCCGCCGGCGAGAGTTTTAGACGGATGCGCAGACCTTGTTCACCGTCTTTGATGGCGCCCATACTTCGATAAAGCAGCTTGCCGACTTTGTCGTCGAACAGGCCCTGGTAGAGTGACATTCCGAGGTTGAGCGGGAGCGGACTGCTGGTTCCCAGGGCGCGCACATTCTTCAACTGCTGGGCGATTTGTTGGCACTCTTCGGAAAGCAGCAGCCGGCCTTCAGTCTCGCCCATCCCTTCCGACTCGACCACGACGGGATAACCATCGTTGAGCTTCGACTCGATTCGCAGATTGAAGTTCTTGTATTCCATGGTGATGGTCCGAATGAATCTCCGCTACTGGCAAGTGTTGGCTAGGCGCGTTGGGTGACAGCCTTCGATCATTAACGCGCCAACTCGACAGTTGCGCCTATCATCCAGACTGGATCGAGAGGGTTGCGAAGTCGCAGGCCCTGGGGCCGGCTCGATGTATTTATTCTTTGACTTGCGAGGTGCGCGAATGATAGTAGAAGCGTCGCATCAGCGTCAATGAATTTCCGAATTCTCAATTAACGGCGAGTTTGCACGGGAGAAAAGAATGAATCGTTTTCTGGCGGCAACAATCCTAACCTTACTAATTCTCACTACAGCATTAGCTCAACCGCGCACGCAGGAGCGCGCCGGCGCGGTGCCATCCATCTCCGAAAAGACTGCCGGCATGCAAAAGTTCCCGGGCTACTTTCCTTTCTACTGGGACGCGAAAGCGGGAAAGGTTTGGCTGGAGATCGACAAGTGGAATTCTGAGTTTCTCTACGTCGAAGCCTTGCCGGCGGGCGTCGGATCTAACGACCTCGGATTAGATCGCGGCGAACTCGGACAGAGCTACGTCGTGCGCTTCGAACGTATTGGGCCGAAGGTTCTCCTCATCGCTTCGAACCAGGCGTACCGCGCGAATAGCAATAATGCCGATGAGCGGCGCGCGGTGAAAGATGCGTTCGCCGAATCGACGCTGTGGGGTTTTGAAATCGCCGCCGAAGACGGCAATCGCGCGCTCGTCGATGCCACTAACTTTTACTTGCGCGACGTGCACGGCGTCCCTGGAGTGCTCCAGCGCCTGCAACAGGGACAGTTTCGTTTGGATGCATCGCGATCTGCTTTCTATCTCGCCAATACGAAAAACTTTCCAAAGAACACCGAGGTTGAAACTACTCTGACGTTCACGACCGAAGGTGAAGCCGGCCCGCTTGTGCGTTCAGTCACGCCAAATCCGCAAGCAATCACCGTCCGCGAACATGTTTCGTTCGTCGAACTGCCCGGCCAGGGTTACAAGCCGCGCGAGAACGATCCGCGCGCCAGCTTTTTTGGAATTCAGTACATGGATTTCGCGACGCCCATCAGCGATCCCATCGTCAAGCGCTTCATCAGCCGCCATCGTTTGCAGAAGAAAGATCCATCGGCGGCGGTCAGCGATCCCGTCGAGCCGATCGTTTACTACGTCGATCGCGGTGCGCCTGAGCCGGTGCGTTCCGCCTTGATTGAAGGTGCAAGTTGGTGGAACCAGGCCTTCGAAGCCGCTGGCTATCGTAACGCCTTTCGCGTCGAGGTCATGCCGCCCGACGCCGATCCGATGGACGTGCGTTACAACGTGATTCAGTGGGTGCATCGCTCGACGCGTGGCTGGTCGTATGGTTCGTCGCTGGACGATCCGCGTACCGGAGAAATTATTCAGGGTCGTGTTTCGCTCGGCTCGCTGCGCGATCGCCAGGACTTTCTCATCGCGTCAGGCCTGCTCGCGCCTTACGGCAAGGACAAGACTGTCGTAGATAAGATCATGCAGCAGGTAGTGCTCGCGCGTCTGCGCCAGCTGGCCGCGCATGAAGTCGGTCATACGCTCGGCTTGCAACATAATTATGCCGCGAGCACGACCAATCGCGCCTCGGTGATGGACTATCCCGCGCCGCTCGTCACACTTGGCGCGGATGGCTTAACTGATCTCTCGAACGCATACGCCAAAGGCATCGGCGAGTGGGACAAGGTTTCGATCGCTTATGGGTATCAGGATTTCCCCGCGGGCACTAACGAGCAGGCGGCGCTCGACAAGATCCTTCGCGATGCATTCGATCGAGGACTTCGTTATTTAACTGATCAGGATGCGCGTCCGCCCAGCGCTTCGAGTTCTTACACGCACCTCTGGGACAACGGCGCGAATGTGATCGATGGCTTGGCGAACTTGATGAAGGTCCGCAACGCTGCGCTGCAACGCTTTGGCGAAAACAACATTCGCGAGGGCGCGCCGATGGCCACGCTCGAAGATGTGCTGGTGCCGCTTTACATGCATCATCGTTATCAGGTGGAAGCGGTGGCGAAGTTGATCGGCGGCGAGGATTACACGTTCAGTCTGCGCGGCAAGGGCGATCGCAATCCAGAGATCGTTCCGCCACAGGAACAGAAGCGCGCGCTTTATGCCGTTCTGGATACCTTGAAGCCGGAGAATCTCGCGCTGCCCGAATCGCTGCTGCGTTTGATTCCGCCCCGTCCTCCCGGCTATCCGCGCACGCGCGAAGACTTTCGCATTCGCACGGCGCCGGCATTTGACGCGCTCGCGCCGGCCGAGGCTTATGCCAATCACGTCTGCGATTTCCTTTTCAACCCGGAACGCGCCGCGCGCGTCGTTGAGTTTCACGCGCGCGACAGTGCTAACTATCCGATGTTAGGTGAGGTGTTCGATAATATTCTGGCCGAGACTCTTCGCGCGCCCATCCGCAGCGGCTACGAAGGCGAGATTCAGCGCACCGTGAACGCAGTCGTGCTGAATGAGTTGATGGCTCTGGCGGCGAACGAACGTGCTTCGAACACCGTCCGTGCGATCGCCGAACTTAAGTTAGATGAGTTGAAAACTGGGCGGAGCAAGACTCTGGAGCAACGCGATATTACGAACAACGGGCGTTTCTGCTGTACACCGCGAATCAGATCAAACGCTTCCAGGACGATCCGAAAAAGATGAATCTCACGAAACCGAGCGAACCTCCTGACGGCCAACCGATCGGAACGGACTGGTGGGCCATGATGGATCAGGATTGGTGCGGTTTGCGATAGCGAACAGGAACTGGCCGCGGATTAACGCGGATGACACGGACCAGAAAATATTCTTATCCGCGTAAATCTGCGTTCATCTGCGGCTAATTCCTGTCCAACGCCAGCAAACTATGAAGCAGAACATTCGCGCCATTCTCAATGTCCTGCGGACGCGAAAACTCTTTCGGTGAGTGGCTAATGCCGCCGATTGAAGGAATGAAGATCATGCCAACCGGACCTAGGCGCGCCATGTCTTGCGCGTCGTGACCGGCGCCGCTCGGCATTTGCTTAGTGGTTAATCCGAGTTCCTTCGCTGAACTGTCGATGATTGCGCGGATGCGTGGATCGGTCGGCGCAGGAATGTTCGTGTTGATGTCTTTGAAATCGAACGTGACTTTGCTCGCCTGCGCGATCTGATCGGCTTCCGCGCGAATCTTCTGATAGAGCATTTGAATCTTCGCCGCATCGAGATCGCGCAGCTCAAGCGTGAGAACCACTTTGCCGGGAATCACATTCGGCGCGCCGGGAAACGCCTGAATCTTCCCAACCGTGCCGACCTGCCGACCGGGAACGCTGGTCACGATGCGATTGATGGCTTCGATAAACTTCGCCGCGGCGAGCAAAGCGTCGCGCCGATTGTTCATCGCGGTCGTGCCTGCATGATTGGCAAAGCCTTCGAGGGTGACATTCACTGATTGATGCCGACGATGCCTCCGACGACACCGATGTCGATATGTTCGGCTTCGAGCGTTCCGCCCTGCTCGATGTGTAATTCGAGATAAGCTGCGATGCTTCCCTTCTCTCGTTTGACGCTCGCCAGCTTTGATACGTCGCCACCGAGAAACCGGATGCCGTCGCGAATGGTCTTGCCGCTGCTGCTGACGTGATCGAGTTCTTTATCGGTCAGCGCACCAATCATCGCCTCGCTGCCGATTAGTCCACCTTCTTCGTTTTGAAAGATCACAACTTCCAGCGGGTGACGCGTGGTGATGTTGTTCTCGGCCAGCGTCTGAGCGACTTCAATGGCGCCGAGCGATCCGACATCGCCGTCATAGTTTCCGCCTTCCGGCACGCTATCGATGTGCGAGCCGAGCAGAATTGGTTTCGATGAACTGTCGCCGCCCGCTCTTCTTCCGATTAGATTTCCTGCCGCATCAATCGACGTATCCAGTTTCGCGGCCCGCATTAACCCGACCACGTACTCTCGGCCCTGTCGATCGGCTTCGCTGTAAGCGACGCGACTGACTCCACCTTGCGGGTTCTTGCCGAATTGAGACAGGTCCGCAAGATGTTGGTTGAGCCGGGTGCCGTTGACGCGCAAAGGTGCGTTATCGCGAGCAGTACCAATTGACCTACTTAAGACGGCGGTGCCGGTCGCCGCGGCGAGCCCAAAACCAAATTGACGTCGATTCATGCCGGCTTCAATACTCGATTTGTGGAAGTCTTGGCAAGCCTGTTCCCGCCGAGTTTGTTATCATGCCGTCGCAAACGTATGAACCTTTACGACGAATTTGAATGGCGCGGGATGCTCTATGAAGCTACGCCCGACCTGCGCAACCTGCTCGCCAAAGAAAAAGTGACCGCGTACATCGGGTTCGATCCGTCAGCGCCGAGTCTGCACGTCGGATCACTTTTGCCGATTATGGGACTCGCTCGCTTGCAGCGCTTCGGTCACGCACCGATCGCAATCGCCGGTGGCGGCACAGGTTTAATTGGCGATCCCAGCGGCAAGACAAAGGAACGGCAACTTCTAACGCTCGCTCAAGTCGAAGAAAATCTGGTTGGAGTCAAAGAACAGTTGAGTCATTTTCTTGATTTCAACGCGAAAGAGAATCCGGCGCGCATCGTCAACAACTACGATTGGCTCGGGCCGATCACGATGATGGAGTTTCTACGCGATGTCGGGAAACATTTCACGGTCAACAGCCTGCTGGGGAAAGAGGCGATCAGCCGGCGTCTCGAATCTGAGGAAGGGATTTCATTCACCGAATTCAGTTATCCGCTGTTACAAGCGTACGACTATCTCGTTCTTCACGCTCGTTACAAGTGCACTCTGCAGATGGGCGGCAGCGATCAGTGGGGGAACATTCTCGCAGGTACCGATTTGATTCGCCGTCTGCGGGGCGCGCGGGCGCATGCGCTCGTGTTTCCGCTTGTCACTACTTCGGCAGGAGTAAAGTTCGGCAAGACTGAAGCGGGTGCGGTGTGGCTCGACGCGAAACTGACGTCACCGTATCGCTTCTATCAGTTCTGGCTGAACACGGATGACCGCGACGTGATTACTTATCTGAAGTTCTTCACATGGTTGTCGAAAGCAGAGATCGACGATCTGGAGCAGACCGTAAAGAGCGCGCCTGAAAAGCGCGAAGCTCAACGCAAACTCGCGCGCGAAGTCACCGCGATGCTGCACGGCGAAACTGAATTGGAAAGGGCAGTCCGCGCATCTGAGGTTCTCTTCGGCAAAGAGATCAGCGGACTAGGTGTCAATGAGATTCTCGACATCTTCGCCGATGTGCCTTCAACTGAAATCGACAAGTCTAAAGTAGACGGCGATGCATTTACGTTGGGTGACGCGCTCCTGATTTCGGGTTTGGCGCCATCGAAAGGTGAAGCAAAGCGCCTGGTGCAGGGCGGCGGCGTCGCGATGAACAACGTCCGCGCGGAGGACGCGCGCAAATCAATCGCTGCTTCGGATTTTATCGATGGTCAGGTTTTGGTGCTGAGGAAGGGCGCGAAGCATTATCACTTGATCAGGATTGCGCCTTAGCGTCAGAAGCCCGACCGTAAGGGACGGTAGGACAAAATCCACGAACGCGCGATTAATGTAGGTAAGTTTCGCGAGAGTGCCCTCCCTCACGGTCGGGCTTCTGACACCTAGAAGGCTCCATTTTCGTTCGGCGAATCCTGCGGCACTTCCATCCCGACGTCCCACAGCTCAGCAATTTTGTCGCCTTCAAATCTGAAGATGTGCACGACTGCGATCGCAGCTTTGTCCGGTGCGTGCTGAACACGAGAATGAACTGCAACGAGATCACCTTCGGCGATCGCACGTTGGATTTCGATCTTGGTATTGGGAAATTGCTTGTGAGCGTCGGCCATGCCGGCCTTCAGCGATTCCGCATCGCCGGGAAAGTATGCGTTGTGATGACGGAAGCCTGGACTAACGAGCTCATAGGCTTCGTCTAGTTTGCCAGTGGCAGCGTTCTGCAGAAAAGCTATGGCGATCTTTTTCTGCGGCGTTACGTTATTCATAGGTCACATTCGGCGTTAGCCAATGCAGTCAGTGCCATCGCGTTAGCAGATGGATCAGGGCCGATGGCCTGACTAGTTGCGTCCTTGACCCACCCGCTCATGCGGGTGGTACTGACTCCATGCCGCCGGTCGGATTACGATGCTGGCTCAGGTGCAAACTTAGTTAGCAAGTGGGTTGAAAGGTCCGCGACCTTCACGCGCTCCTGCTCCCACGTGTCGCGATCGCGCACGGTGACGGCCTCATCTTCCAACGATTGATGATCAACGGTGACGCAGAACGGTGTGCCGATTTCATCTTGCCGCGCGTAGAGCTTGCCGATGCCGCCGGTGTCATTGTAAACCGCGCGCAGCACTGGTTGCAGTGAGCGCTTGATGGCTTTCGCCATGCCAACGATCTCGGGTTTGTTTTTGGCGAGCGGCAAGACGGCAACTTTGATCGGCGCCATTGAATGATGCAGCTTCAGAATTACGCGCGTCTCGCCTTTGTCATTCGTCTTCTCGGTATAGGCATCCATCAGCAGCGCGAGCACAGTGCGATTGACGCCGGCGGCGGGTTCAATCACGTAAGGATAGAAACGCTGCTTCGTCGCTTCATCAAAATAAGAAAGATCTTCGGTCGAATCAGGATTTATGCGCTTCCCTTCCGCGTCTTCCGGTTTCTTCGAATGCGTCTTGAGATCAAAGTCGGTGCGATTCGCGATACCCATCAGCTCGTCCCATTGCCGCTCTTCCTCTTCGCGTTCGGGAAAGAAGCGATATTGAATATCGACCGTTCGTTTCGCGTAATGAGCCAGCTCTTCTTTCGGCTGTTCATAAAGCCGCCGGTTCGCGCTGGAAACACCAATGCTCTGAAACCATTGATGACAGGCTTCGATCCATTCCTGATGCGCGGTTTCGTCTTCGCCGGGTTTGACGAAGTACTCCATCTCCATCTGCTCGAACTCGCGCGTGCGAAAGATGAAGTTACCGGGCGTGACCTCGTTGCGAAATGATTTGCCGATTTGTGCGACGCCGAAAGGAAGTTTACGCCGGCTGGTGTTCAGCACATTGAGGAAGTTTATGAATATGCCCTGCGCCGTTTCGGGACGAAGATAAACAAGCGAGTCGGGATCATCTTCGGCCGTCGCGCCCACGTGCGTGCGGAACATGAGGTTAAATGGCTTTGGTTCGGTGAGGTTCTTTGATCCGCAATTCCCGCATTTGCCGTCCTCGAGTTTGTCGGCGCGCCAGCGACTCTTACATTCGCGACAATCAACCAAAGGATCGCTGAACGTATCTTCGTGTCCCGAATACTTCCAAACCTTTCGATTCAGGATGATCGACGAGTCGAGCCCTTCGATGTCGTCGCGTTCGTAAACCATCCAGCGCCACCACGCTTGCTTGACGTTGTTGTAGAGTTCGATACCCATCGGCCCGTAGTCCCAAGCGCTGCCGAGGCCGCCGTAGATTTCGGAAGATGGATAGACGAAGCCGCGACGCTTCGCGAGCGAGACGATCGTTTCAATGTTCGGTGCAGACACGTGCTGTGAATAGTAAATCGTAAATTGTGAATAGAAGAGCGAACGGCGAGTGTAGCAGAATTCAGCCGCAGATTAACGCGGACAACACGGATGAAGTTGTCAGAAGCCCGAACGTGAGGGGAGGGCTCCATTCAATCTAACGGCACTTTCGATGTGTCCTGCCCTCGCTGACGCTTGGGCTTCTGCATCAAACAAAAACCGCCTGCTAAACGCAGGCGGCTTTGGACTTCTCCCCTAAACAGGCGTACGGGCTGCTGATGAGTTCCTGCGAGGCTCCCCCTAGCCTCTTTCAGGACGACTTATCAGCAGCCCTGCCTTTATGCTCCTCGACTGATGTATAGGCAACTCCGTTCCCCCGAAAGAGCCACCACGCTCAAGGTGGCGGGCGCCTCCCCCAAAGCGCCTTCCACTTTTTCCAGCCTAAGAGCCTGACCCGATTAACTACCCTTCTGCCTTTTGTCGTCTCTGGCCTGAGCAACGGTTGTGCCAATCACCGAGCGTTGATCCCATAATTCGATCGCTGCATTATTTCGGGAGAAAATCGTCGATGCCGCACGCCATCACCGCCGGCCACCAGCCTTGATGCTCTTATCGTTGTGAAGGATTGTAATCGATCGGTACGGAGGCGCTGCCGATTCGCATCAAAATCGCTCGGGCGACAAATGGCGAACGCGCCTGGCCGTGAATCTAGGCGCAAGATATGCGCGCCCACGATTAGAAATTGTTGGGATGAAAAGGTCGGCCGTAGAACTCTTGGTAAAGCCAGCCGAGCACGCGTAACTCCGCGGTACAGAGCGTTTCCAACCAGCAGTCAATCAGGAAATTATCGCGGATGGTGGCCGCGGGAATCTTGTGCGCTTCTTCGATCATCGATCGCGCCGCGCCGAGATCGAGTTGATAATCAGCAGAGGTTTGTTCGGTTGACTTCGACGCTTGATTCAAGGCATTCAGCAACTGGGCAATCCAACCGTGCAGCTCGCGCTCGGAAGGATTGTGCGCCACGGATTGGATGATTCCGATGGCCAGACGATCCTCGGCGCGATTGAATTGGAAGATATCTTCACCCGCCGCGCGGCTCTGGTCCTGCTTCCATTGAAAGAGTTCTTCGACCCTTGGGTGTTTGATGATCGCGACGCGCTGGTCGAAATCCAGAAACCATTGAATTACGTCCGGCAGCGAATCGTAATCAACCGCGCCGGACTCGTCGCGAAGCAGGACAGGGGAATTCTGAGTTTCCTCGTTCAAGACAGTCAAAGTTAATGCATGGACGGCTGTGCCCGTCCGGCGGAAAAGGCCGCCGTCTAAACGGCGCTCGATTCAGGAGTGATCGATTTCGAGACTAAAAGCCGCGCGCGCCTCGCCGACGCGATCGCCGCGACGGTTGCGAATGATTGTCGGCGAATATTCTGACAACGTATTCAAATCGGCCGCTTCCAAAACGCCCAATTGACGGAGCGCATCAATTACCGCGGGCGGCCGCGCCCGATGATCGTCGCCATCTTCAACTTTCAAGGCCAGACCTAATCCGTTTGGCCAGCGTGCGGACGGCAAGATTCCGACCGTGTACACTCCCTCCGCACCAATTTTCGAGATGAAGCGGCCGCGACCGGCGCGCATCAGTTCGGTGTCGAGCCGTTTTGTCGTTCCTCCGATCATCTCCGGAAAACGAATCATTGCCGCGACGATTCGTCTGCACGAGTCGCGCGTCTGCGCGCCAAATTCCGTTGGTGGTGAAACCAATCTCGCGTACATCAGCGCCATGGCTCGCACCGAAACAGCGAAAATCGGTGCGCCGCAGCCGTCGGTCGCGATCACGATGTCCTTGACCGGAACGCCCGCGAACTCCGCAACGGTTTTGAAAATCATCTGCTGGACCGGATTAGCGGGCTCGTCGTAGGTTTCGACGGGAGCGCCAATATGCTTAACCAACGCCAGCATCGCCGCGTGTTTTCCCGAGCAGTTGTTCTGCAACACGCTGGGCTGCTCGCCTTTGCGGATGAGCTCGCGCGCCACCTCCTGGCTGTACGGTTCATGCGCTCCGCACTTCAGAGCCGTCTCGTCGAGGTCGATCTTGCGGAGCATCGACTTGACCGCCTCGACATGAATGGATTCGCCATTGTGTGAACCGCACGCAATAGCGACTTCCTGCTCGGTGAAGCCAAATCGGTCCGCCGCGCCAGAGGCGACGACGGGCAGAGCCTGAAATGGTTTCGCCGAGGAGCGCAGGAAAGTGACCGTGTGGGGCGAGCCCAGCGACGCGATCGTCTGGCCCGAGCCATCAACCGCAATCAGATGGCCGCGATGACGCGACTCGATCAACGAACCGCGCCAAACTTCGACTAACTGCGCAGGAGTTTCGTCAGATTCCCGATGATAGGACATGAAGCAGCATCTTAACTGCTCGGCTCATAAAAGCGAAAAGCGGAAACAGATTCGATCTGCCCCCGCCACTTAACGCATTCAATTTGTCAGAAATTATTCCTGCGGCTTCGTAGTCTGCTGATTATCCGTAGCTGAGTTTGTCGTGGTGGCGTTGACGACTCGCGGTCGCGATGACGTCGCTTTCGCTTTCTTGCCGCCAAGTTCCAGCACGGTAAGCCTGACAATGCGCTTACCAAACTGCATCGCCTCGCGCGTGGTCGGCGTCCAGATATCAATCTTGCGGCCACGCACGGCGCCGCCCGTATCTGCCACGAGGTACTCGCCGCTCCAGTTGCCGGCTTCCAACCGGACTCGCGTTCCCAGAGGTAAAACCCTCGGGTCAGCGGCAATCAATCCGCGCGAAACCACCCGCCCGCTGGCCGTTCGGCCCCGCAGGCTGTACGCGGTCGCCGTGTAAGCCTGGGCCGGGACACTGAAGACTTCGGCCGCCATCGGTTTCACGGTTGACGGCATCGGCGCGGCGTTTGGCTTCGCCTCAGTCGCATCGCCAGTCGGCGCGGTCGCATCCTTGGCTGCCTCCGCCAAAGCAGAATTAGCCTCGGAACTTGCCGGCTGAGTCGATTGAACTGGTTTTGGATCTTGTTGTTGGGTGTA
>JAJPKD010000234.1 GCA_021323895.1 Acidobacteriota bacterium
CGAATGGAAGACATGTACCGTCGCATGGGACGGCCGATTAACGAAAAGATGGTCGCGTCGCGCCACCACCTACTCGAGACCGCGAACACGCATCGCGCGATGATCAGAACTGCGCGACGCTGGAGCGCAAACCGCATTCAACGCGAGGCTTCACTGATTCGCCAGCCGACGATGCTCGTGTGGGGCGACAGCGACGATCACATTCCTATTCAAGATGCTTTGCGGTTGCGCGACACACTGCCGAAGGCGCGGCTAATCGTGTTTCGCAACTGCGGACACTTGCCACCGGCGGAATATCCCGAGAATTTTGTCGAAGTGATCGCGGATTTCAGTAAGTGATTTGGAGCGCGGCGTCTTGACGCAGCTTTCTTCGTCACTCGAGCCCGCGGGACAGCTGGCGCACTCCAAAATAATTGAAATCGTTCTCAGGGTCTTTCGGACTTCAACTGATCGACAATCGATCTGACCGCGGGCGCAAGCGAGCCGTTCGGAGCCAGGCGCAGGTAATTTTCGTAAGCGGCGATCGCTTCCGTGCTGTTGCCGCTCTTCTCGTAAGCCGCACCCAGCATCTGATAAATCACCGGCTCAGTGTCGCTCAACTGCTTGATGGCGATCTCAAATTCACGCGCAGCCAATTCGTATTGTCCCTTGTCTTCGTAAACGCGACCGATGCCGACGTGCGCCTCTGGCTGAAAGCCGTGCGCTTCACGAATCGCCCGATTAAACGCGCCGATAGCTTCTTCAGTCTGGCCCGTCTCGCGATAGATGCGACCTTCTACGGCCGACGCTTCGGGATAGCTCGGCCGCGTGTGTCGGGCGGCATCAACCTCGCGCAGCGCGCCATCGGTGTCGTTAAGATCGAGCAGGACGCGCGCTAACCCGACGTGCGCTGGGCCGCGTGCCGGTTGAATCTTCAGCGCCCGTCGATAAAGTTCCGCAGCCTGCTGACGTGCGGTCTCATCTCTGGCGCTTTCCCGCGCGGCCTCGGCTTGTTGAAAAAGCAATTCAGCCTCGTCGGTTGTTCGCACCAGTCGAATACGAATTTCGCCGCGCTGCCCAGCACCAATCGGCGTGGAGGATTCTTTGAATCCGTTGGCGCGAACTCGGAGCGCGTGCGCGCCTGACGACAACTTAATCGATGAGAGGGTTCCGCCGGCGTCTGTAGTGCCGCGACGAATCTCGTCGATCCAAACGATCGCGTTCGGTTCCGAAATAATCGTCACGGTTCGCGGACTGTCCGACGCGCTCAGATTTCTCGCGGTTTGCGAGAAGCCGACCGTGGACAGCGCGACAAATGAAATAAAGAGAACTGCGATCCCCAGCTTCATTTGCGTTAGCTTTACCGCAGCCGTCCGCGCCGGCGCAAGCCCTTCAGGCCGATCCGAATCTTGTATTAGTGTTGCGCGTCACGTGCGTCTGGGTGTAATCTTCGCCGGAAACAAACACAACGCGATCTATTGAGAACTTGTCGTATTTGTTCGTCTATCCACGCGGTACGCACAAAGCTGATTAGTCTGGAGGACTTATGCTGATCGAATCGACATCTCATCTCGGCTTCGCCTTGGGAATGCTTGACGGGAGTGTTTTCAAAATGCCGAGTTTCTCTCCGAGCGGCGGTGAATTTGCTCACATTCTGATGCGGTGGCTCCACTTCGTGGCGGGCATCACCTGGATTGGATTGCTTTACTTTTTCAATCTGGTGAACGTTCCGCTTCAGAAGAAGCTCGACGCCGACACTAAGAAGAAAGTTAATCCGGATTTGCTGTTGCCGGCCCTCTGGTATTTCCGTTGGGGCGCGCTGGTGACAGTGCTCGCGGGCTTTGGTTACTACGCGATGTACATCCTCAGACCCGATGTGGGGAACGCGAACGTGACCGGCGCGAATGTCAGCGGCCGCATTATTTTGATTGTCTGGTTCTTTATCCCAATCGTCACCTTTCTGGTTGAATTTCTGATCATCAAGAAGGTGCCGGCGCTGATTAAGGACGGCCGCGTGTTTGCCGTGGTGGCGCTGATTTTGGTCGTCGCTATGGGCGCTGTCATCATCAAGTGGCTCGATGGAAGTTTGACGGTCAACGGCCAGCACTTTGCCAGTAACAAGACGCTTTCGATTGGCGTCGGCGGCGCGATGGGATTAATCATGCTGCTGAATGTATGGGGGATCATCTGGCCGGCGAACAAACGAATCATAGGCGCTTTGACAGGTGGACCTCCGGCTGCGCCCGAGTTGGCACGCCAGGCTTTTATCGCATCGCGCACCAACGCCTGGTTGTCGCTACCGATGCTGCTCTTCATGGGCACGTCACATGGTGACTGGTTAATCTTTGGCGGGCACTAAGTAGCTTTGGGCTTTAGCCTGAGCAGTTTTTCAAAAGTGGCATTGAACCGGTCTGTCGCTAATGAACAGACTGAAGTCTATGCCACTTTTTCTTTGCAACATTATTGGCTCATCCTCTCCATCGCTTCGCCACACATTAGACAGACAATCGAACCGACAATATTCGCAGAGGTACGCATGACTTTGCAGGCGGTTCGCATTCTTAGGAGGGAACTATGGAAAAGGGAATTACTTACAAAGCTCGACAATTCAATCTCGGCAACCTGAAGGGAATCTCGGATGAAACGCTGGAAATGCACTTCAAACTCTACGAAGGTTACGTGAAAGAGACCAACAAGCTGAACGAAAAAATTTCCGAATTCGTCAAAGGCGGAAAAGTTGATCAAGACGAGTTCGCGGAATACTCGGAACTCAATCGACGACTCGGCTTCGAATACAACGGCATGGTTCTGCACGAATACTACTTCGATAATCTGAAAAGTGGCGGCGGCGCCGGTGATGCGGATCGCAGTTCCGGATTTCGCAAAGCGGCGGAGCAGAGCTTCGGCAGCTACGACATTTGGAAAGCCGAGTTTGTAGGCATCGGCAAGATGCGCGGAGTGGGTTGGGCCATCTGCTACGAGAATCCAGCCAACGGCGATCTGTCGAATCACTGGATCACGCTGCATGAGACGGGCAACGTCGCCGGATTCAACCCAGTGCTCGTGATGGACGTTTGGGAGCACGCGTTCATTCTCGATTACAAGCCGGCGGACCGGCCGAAGTACATCGAGGCATTCTTCTCGAACATTGATTGGCAGGCTGTCGATCGGCGCTTGCGCGGACGCAGGGAGCAATCACTCGCAGCTTGATCAATGTTGGTTTCGGGGAGGGCTTGTGTCCGCCCTTTCCATTTGTACCGCTGAAACCTTTTGCGATAATGCGGCCGAATCGCAGTTAGCCAAAGAGTTTTGGAGGCCAATGAGAATTCCGAAGACTCGTCTCATATTTCTCATCGTCTGCGCGGCACTGATGGTCGCGGCCTGTCAAAAAAACAACGAGAACGCCAATACGACCGCGACGACCGCAGCCACTCCGCCCGGGGCGCAGGAACTGACACAGGTTTCACGCCCGCCGAAAATCGAACAGATGATGAAAGAACGCGGCGAGCAGGACCAGGCCAAGCCGACGCTGCGCATAGTTTCACCCGCCCGGAACGCGACGATCAATGGCTCGACCGTTGAAGTGAAATTGGAATTGAGTGGCGACTTGAAGGGCTATATGCCGCACAAGGATCCGGCGACGCAGAAGGGCAATCACATTCACGTCATTCTCGACAACGAGCCTTACGAGGCTTACTACGAATTGGGGCAACCGTTCGAGCTGCGTAACGTTGCTGCCGGCAAGCACACGCTGCGGGTATTTCCATCGCGGCCGTGGCACGAGAGTTACAAGAATGACGGCGCGTTTCAAATGGTCGAGTTTACGGTGAAAGGCGGCGGCGATACCTCGCAGCCTACGACGACTAAGGACGGACAGACGATGGCCGGCCCGACGAAGAGTCCCGCGGCCGCGGCATCAACGAGTGCGACGCCCGCGCGGGAAGGGAAGAGTTACGGCGCGAGCCAGGCTGGCACCGTCGATCCGAAAAAGCCGCTGTTAACTTACAGCCGGCCCAAAGGCGAATACAAAGGCGAGGATGGTGATCCGATCATGATCGATTTCTGGTTGCTGAATGCGAAGCTGAAGGGCGATGGCGGCGATTATCAGGTGCGATATTCAGTCGATGGCGGCGCGCCGAAAATGCTCGACAAGTGGGAACCGATCTGGCTGACCGGATGGATCAACGGTAAGCATCGCGTGACGCTTGAGCTAATCGAAACCAAAACCGGAAACGTCGTCGATAACGGCGGATACAATTCGACCACGCGCGAAATCACGATTACGAAGTAGCAAAGCGGGAAGGGCAAAGCGCAAAGGGTTTTGGGTGTAGGGTGTAGGTTGCAGGAGAGCGACCCTTCAAATCTCTCTTTGATCCATTTCCCAATCTCTTGGTTCTCAGCGACGGTCGCTAAAGAGTACGACCCATTCGACCTGAGACCCTATACCGAAAGTCCTTCGCCTCTCGCTAATGTTGTAAACTCCCACGCGATGCGTCCGCAGGATTACGTTGACCTTTATCAGCTCGAAGATACGTTCTGGTGGTTTGCGGGTATGCGCGACATCACTGCCGCGCTGCTCGATCCAATTCTCGCCAACCGTGATCAGAGTTTGCGCGTGCTCGATGCCGGTTGTGGTACAGGCGCGAACCTCGACTGGCTGCGGCGCTATGCGGCCGAGGAAAATATCATCGGCATCGATCTTAGCGCGCAGGCATTAGGCTTTTGTCAGAGACGGGGCAAATCGTTGCTCGTGAATGGATCGATTACGAAGCTGCCTTTCGCCGAGGCCAGTTTCGATCTCGTTACCAGTTTCGACGTGCTGATTTATCCGCCGGGCGCGGACGCTGACAATGAAGCTCTGCGAGAGATGCACCGCGTGCTCAAGCCGGGCGGAATCTGTTTTGTTCGCGCCGCGGCATACCAGTGGCTCTACGGAAGTCATGACAAAGCCACAAACGGGCTGCGGCGTTATGGATTGAGAGCACTGACGACGAAGGTAGAAGGAGCGAAGTTAAGGGTTCTGCGTTCGACGTATTTAAATAGCGTCCTGTTTCCAGCAGCGATGCTTCATCGCTTGGTCATTAGGCGGACTGCAAGTCTTCGTGATTCAGACGTCAAGCCGTTTTCCAGACGTAGCGCCTGGATCAACAAACCCCTTTCCAGGCTTCTCAGTGCAGAAGCCAGCCTGCTAAAGCTCAGGCACTCTAAGCTGCCCTTCGGGCTTTCGGCAATCTGCATCGCGCGGAAACAACGCTAACTCTCTTCAAACTCTAATACCGCATCGATTACTTCTTGTATTTCGTCGTCGCGCAACTGCGGGTATAGCGGCAACGAGAGGATTCTTTTCGCCTCGCGCTCGGCAACGGGCAGGTTGCCAGAACCAGCTTGACGAAAGAGCGGCTGGCGATGAACCAGAAACGGATAGTGGATCATCGTTTCAATGCCGCGAAGGCGCAGGTGGCTTTGCAATGCATCTCGACGATCACTCCGCACTGCATAAATATGATAGACGTGTCGGCGTTCTTTTGATTCTTCGGGAAGTGACAGGCTGGTGTTTTTGAAAGCGTCGTTGTAACGCCTGGCAATCGCGCGGCGTCGCTCGTTCCAGTCATCTAAGTAACCTAGTTTGACGCGGAGAATACTTGCCTGAATTTCATCCAGTCTTGAGTTTCGTCCAGGAACCGATCCCTGGAGAGCCGGTTCATGGCCGCCCTGGCGCAGAATCTTCACGCGATCAATTAACGTTGTGTCATTCGAAACAGCCGCTCCCGCGTCACCGATGGCGCCCAAGTTTTTGGTTGGATAAAAGCTAAATGCTGCCGCATGGGGAACGGAATCGCCGCTTTCAAATTCTCTGGTTGCGCCGTGTGCCTGCGCGGCGTCTTCAATAACGGTTAGCCCGTGACGCTTAGCAATTTGTTTGATGGCCGGCATGTCAGCGAGTTGTCCATACAAATGCACGGGCATGATCGCACGCGTTCGCGGCGTAATGGCCTGCCTAACGGGGTCGGGATCCAATGTGAGAGCTTGGGGATCGATATCTGCAAAAACTGGCACGCCCCCGGCGTTTTTGATTGCCAGGACACTGTACCCTGCGGTAAGCGGTGAGGTGATAACTTCGTCGTCATGTTCGGGACGGACCGCACCAGACGCAATCAACGCCAGAGCCAATGCATCGGTGCCACTAGCGACTCCAGCAGCACTACTCGCGCTAGAGAATTTGGCCCATTCGGTTTCGAATGCTTCAACCTCCGGACCCAGTATATAAACACCTCGCGCGAGGGTTCGCTCTAAGGATGCGTTCAAAACGCTTGCTAGTTCCTTATGCTGTCGCGAGAGATCCAGAAACGGAATCGACATGGGCGTGGCAATATTCGTCGTAGTATTTCTGATAGTAGTCGAGGGTTCGACTCAGACCTTCAGTTAGAGAAATGCGAGGTTGCCATCCGAGAGAGGCTTTGATCTTCTGAAAACTAGAATAACAATCTCCGATATCGATGGATTGACGCTCTGGCGGAAAAGGAGCCGACAAGATAGTGCCTCGGCCGGTTAATTCGATCAGTTGCGTGGCCAACTCTCTCAAGCTGGTTTCGGCGCCGCCCAAATTGAAAACTTCTCCCTCGGCTTCTCTGCTCGCGCCGGCTGTGAGCAAGGCGTCAACAACATCATCAACATAATTGAAATCGCGTTTCTGTTGTCCGCCGCCATACAATTCGATCGTTCCGCCGGTCAGCGCTTGCCGAATGAACCACGCAATGACGCTTTGACGCGGATGATGGATCAATTGCCGCGGCCCATAAGTGTTGGTCAAACGTAGGCAGGTGGCGCGTAGCCCATAAACGCGGTGATAAAGAAGGTGATACTGCTCCGCAGCAAGCTTGTGTACGCCATTGACATCGATCGGAGTGCAAGCATGCGCTTCGTCAATTGGGAGATAGCGCGGTTTGCCATATACCTGCCGCGTGCTTGCGAAAATTATGCGAAGATCGGGGTTGAACTTACGGCATGTCTCAAGGAATGTTAACTGGGCTCGGCAATTCGCTTCGAGATCGCGAAGCGGCCATACCATGGAATCCAAGTGGCTAACGTTGCCGGCAAGGTTGAAAACGAAGTCAAATTTTCCTATTGACCGCTCAATCTCAAACCTGTCTGCGATGTCCAATATGTGGAGATCAACGCGGTCTTTAATTGCATCGATATTGAACGTGTGACCGCCCTGGTCTTCTACCATCGCATCAACGATACAAACGTTAACTCCATCCATTTCCACGAGCCGGTGTGCCAGGTTACTTCCGATGAAACCCAGCCCGCCCGTGATTAAGACGGAACGTCCGCGATACGCCTCAGATTTCAGAGACATGTTGTGATTCAGTGTAAGTCTTCGTATCAGCGGGTCCCGGAAGCCAGGGAGATACGAAAGCCTGGGTAGCGAAGATTGCGAAATCGATTAACGATTTGGTCACGTTGGATAGAGTAAAGAACTGTGACTCACCGTGGAGCCGAGCATAATGGGCCACCTCAATCTCGGCGAAGTTGGCGCCCTTCGCGGCAAGCTCACGAACCAAATGTACGCAAGCAGCACCACTGCTTGGGAGTGGTGAAATTTTACCCAGAACGCTTCGTCGAATCAGCCGACAATCGCAGTCAACATCACGGATGGGAAGCTGGAAAATTAATCTGGCGACGCTGTTATAAATTCCACCGATAACTTTTCTTTTGCGCGAATCGGCCCTTGCTGTCTTGTAACCATTAACGACATCGACCTCATCGTTCATCAAAGGGAGCATGCGTCGTAACTCGGCCACGTCGTATTGGCCGTCACCATCGGTGTAGAAAACCAGTTCCTTGGTGGCGTTACGGAAACCGCTTTGTAATGCCGCGCCATAACCCAAGTTGTGTTGGTGGTGAATCGCAGTGACCTGTGGATATGCTTTGCTCAACTCATCAACGATGTGACCAGTGTTATCGACGCTCCCATCGTCGATCACAAGTACTTCGTAGTCGTCGCTCAACTCTGCGAGTATCGCGAGCGCCTTATGTACCAAAGCGGCAATCGTCTGCTCATCATTGAAAGCAGGAAAGAAGACACTTATACTGCGGCGGCTGAACGAGGCAAGCATCTTTTTTTCGTCAAAGGGGAGTGCAGTGTAAGCAAGTGACTGGTCCAATGCAAGCAGAAAATTCCGTTGCACGAGACATTGCAAGAGATACCGTTCGAAAAGAAATCATCCCAGCAACCTCCTTCAAAAATTCCTGAAATCTTGAAAATCCAAAAAAACGAATGGGTCGCTTGGGTAAGATGACGACTGCCAGAAATCGCCTAACTACATACGTGCTGATTGCACTGCTGGCACTAGTTGTGCGGTTGCTGGTCGGGGTTTCGATGGGTGGAATTCGGCACCCGCAACTGTTTGAATACGACGCAATTGCTCAGTCGATGATTGCCGGTCGCGGTTACCTCTTTCATCACCTCGACGTTGACTACTATTCATTCGTCACGCCGCTGTATCCATGGATCACCGCAGCCAGTTACTCGCTCGGGAAATCGATTGTTCCGATGATGCTGGTCCAAATTGTGGTGGGGGCTATGCTTGCGGGGTTCGCTGCGTTGGTTGGCGATCGGTTGTATCCAAACTCGGTTGCAGGCATCGCGGCGGGACTACTTGTAGCCCTGCATCCAGGACTCGTCATCTATAGCGCAACCAAAGCACACCCGCTGACCTTTGATGCGGCCTTCTTTGCGCTGGCGCTGCTCCAAGCGTTTCGTATCGTCGATCGCCCGACCGTAAAGAGGTTCGTGATCTTTGGATTGATCGTTGGCCTGGGGGCTTTGTCGCGCGGCACGGTGTTAATCGCGCTGCCCGTTGTTGGGATTTGGTACCTGGCCATCACCGCGAGACGTTTGTGGCCGAACGCGATTTGCAAACTTTTCGTGGCCGGCGTATGCACGGTCGCGGTAATCGCTCCTTGGATCATTCGCAACTCGATGCTTCACCATCAGTTTGTGTTTCTGCTGACTACCGATGCCGAGGATTTTTGGAGAGGCAACAACCCGCACGCAAGTGGCGGATCCTATGTGGATAGCAAAAAGCTTGTGCTCGATGAATTGTCACCGGATGAACAGTCAGCCCTGCGCCACCAACCAAACGAAATCGCACAGGCAAACTGGTTTACGGCACAGTCACACGACTTCATCCGTTCGCATGGGGGTGCCTCCGCGCAGTTGTTCGTGAAGAAGCTGTTCTACTTTTGGTGGTTCGCGCCACAAACCGGAGTTGAGTATCCGAATTTATGGCGGCAAATTTACGTCTTGTATTACGCGATCGCGCTGCTGTTCGCGTTCATCGGATTGTGGCGCACGATCCGAGCTGGTCCACCCGCCGCGCATTTTTCGATTTTAATCGTCGTATTCATCATCGCGCTATCAATTCTGCAAAGTGTGTACTACGTCGAAGGCCGCCATCGATGGGGAATTGAATTGATGGTGCTGGCGTTGGCCGGAGCGGGAGTCGCGACCCTATTCAATCTTGCGCGAGCTTCAGGACACGAGCGTATTAAGGCAAAGTGAGGATTTGCCCGGATGGCGTTCTTTCATTCTCGGTAGGCACCGGTTCAATTCTTTTTCCCGGTATCGGCCGCAGCCGGCGGTGCGCTTGGCTTCTTAGCAGGAGCGCGACGCTTCGCTTTCATCTCGACGAGAATGACTTCGAAATCGCTGTCTGAGAGATTTTCGGGCAGGTGTTTTCCGGCCGGCGTCCACATCGCTTGTCCCGCCTTCATCTCCTGCTCCAACGACTTACCACCTGGCAGATTGAACTTGACCTTAGCGTCGGTGACAGCGATTGCGACGGCGCTCGGATGATAATGCCACACCGACTTTTCATGCGGTCCATAGCGAATCCGCAGGACGCGAACCTTCGCATTCTCGAATTCCACCTTGTAGTGCTTCGAATCGACTTTGACCGGATCCTGGGCCAGTGCCGGAACCGCGCAAGCCAAGAGAAACAAAGATAGGTACAATATTCGTCGCATAACGTCTCCTCGGGTCGGATTTGAAGGTAAAGCGCGGCCACTTCTATGCGAAGAAGCGCCGTAGGTCAATGGTTTTTTTGTGAACAAGAACCGGCAATTCAGACATCTAATATCAGAAGCTGCGAACTGCACGCGCTGTCCCGCGATGTGCGAGCGGGCGGCGGTCTTGAGTGAGTTGAATGGCGGCACCAACGCGCGCGTAATGTTTATTGGCGAAGCACCCGGGCGCAGGGGCGCCGATCGCACGCGGATCCCTTTTTCCGGCGATCAGTCGGGCCAGAACTTCGATCACTTCTTGCATTCAGCCGGCCTGAAGCGATCGGAAATCTTCATCACGAGCGCCGCTCTCTGTAATCCGCGCAAGGAATCGGGCGCGAACCGGCGGCCTAGTGCGAGCGAACTCCGCAACTGCTCTGAATTTCTGCAACGCACAATCAATCTGATCGATCCCTCAATCGTTGTGACACTGGGCGGAGTCGCGCTTGAGGCACTCAAGCGACTCCACTATCATGAATTCACCCTGAAAGATGATGCGGCGAAAGTTCGCCACTGGAACGATCGGCTGCTGATCCCGCTTTATCATCCGAGCCCGCAGGTGTTGATTACTGTCCGCGACGAGCGCGCGCAGTTGCGTGATTATCGGGTCGTGACGCGCGCGGTGCAGAGTCTTGGGGCGCGCTGAAATTCGTGGATGCAGGACTGATGATTGAATCCATGCAAACTCAATACGCAGCGGTCCGCGACGGTGGCGCTGGTCTCATCGATCTCTCTGCGCGCGGCCGAATTCTGGTGAGCGGCGCCGACGCGCAGATGTTCTTGAACGGCCTGATCACGAACGACATGAAAACCCTGGCTCCGAACACTTGGATGCCCGCTGCTTTTATAAACGTTCAGGGCCGCCTGATTGCCGCGAGTCGGGTCCTTCATCGGGACGACGGGTATCTGATTGATACCGAAGCAGAGACTCGCGAGGCTGTCTTGAAATTGCTCGATCGATTCACGCTCGCCGGCGATTTTCGGGTCACTGATGTGACCGATGAGACGACGCAATTATCAGTTCAAGGAAGAGCTGCCGCGAATTGTATCCGGGAGACGTTCGGCGCAAGAGCATCCGAGATAGAACGGCGAGCTGTTCTTAGAAGGAGTGACAGCGAGACGTGGATTATTAGGGCGACGCATACCGCCGAAGATGGCTACGATATTTTTGTCGATCGCGAGGAGTCAGAAGGAATACGGCGAAAGCTAACTACCGTTGGCGTCGTGCCGATTGACTCAGATACGCAAGAGACTCTGCGAATCGAGGCCGGCATCCCATGCTTTGGCATCGACATGGATGACACGACGCTGCTTCCGGAAACAAACCTGGAAGACGAGATTAGTTACAGCAAAGGCTGTTACGTCGGTCAGGAGATCGTGGTGCGTATCAAGCATCGCGGGCACGTTGCGAAAAAGCTGACCGGGATCGTCTTCGTAAGCGAGCATCAAGTTACAAAGGATGCAAAGATCTTTTCGCTCGACGATCAGGAGATTGGTCGCGTGACTTCGTCGACATTTTCGCCGCGCCTGAACAAGTCAATTGCGCTCGCTTACGTGAAGTACGATTACTTGAAGCCGGAAACGCAAGTGCGAGTCTTGTCCAATCAAAGTGAACACGCTGGGGAAGTCAGAGAGTTACCATTTGTTTCCGGAAGCTGGCTCTCAACTCCGGAGGAGTAAAATAGCGACTTGCGGGAGTCGAGACCCCGCCAAGATTTCGTCCCTCCGGGACTCTAAGAACATGGCTGCAGATCAAAATCCAACCGCTGAAACAAACCCAGCTGATGCCGAGCCCGATCAGGGCGAACTCGCGCATTCAATCATTGAATCGCTGCTCGATCATACGCGCGTCGTGAGCGATCTAATCGCTTTGATGGCCCAGGCGTTGGATGAAGATACGCAGAAGGCTTTGACGCGCACGCCGCAGTGGGAAGCTTATCTCGACAGCCGGCGCCATATGGAGCGGACGCGTGAAGACGTCGAGAAGTTCGCCAAGACAATGAAGCCCAAGCGATAGCCTGTGGCCGGAATTATCGAATCATCATCACGACTTTTCGCTCACGCCCACCATCGAATTCGCAAAGAAATATTCCCTGCCAACGACCGAGCAGCAGCTCGCCGTCTTTGAACGGAATCGTCACACTTGGGCCGACGAGACTGGCTTTGATGTGCGCGTCGGAATTTTCTTCGCCGTGACGAAAGCCCATGCCGTGTTGCGGAATCAACGTGCGCAGTGCGTGCAGAAAGTCACGCGGCACGTCCGGATCGGCATTCTCGTTCACCGTTAACCCGGCGGTGGTGTGCTGAACATAAAGCACGACGATGCCTTCCCTGGCGCCAGACTCTTTCAACTTCTCCCGAACTTCGTCGGTAAATTCGACGAATTCTTCGCGTTGATGTGAGCGAACTTTCAGCGTGTACATACAGTCGTTTGAAACCGAAACTCAAGGCAGTTGAAGATCTGCGACGACGGGAACGTGATCTGACGCGAGCGTCTCTACGTTCCAAACCCGCTTTGTTTTTAGTCCGTCGGATCGGCGCGTGAAAATGTAGTCGATACGCTTAATCGGCTTATCGGCGGGATACGTAAGACCTTCATTCCGATCGGTGCCGTCAAGCCATTGCCCATATGCAACCTGCATCCAGGAGTCGTAAAACTCCTTAGCCATTAATTTGTAAGCGCCGCCGGTTGGCTCATCGTTAAAATCTCCGACAATAATCAGTGGCGCTTTGACATCCTTTATTGCCGCCAGCAGTTGCTCGGCTTCAAACACGCGGCCATCTTCATATTGATAATCCAAATGCGTCGTCACAAAACTGATCAGCCGGCCACCGATCCGAACTTCAGCGCGAATGAATCCGCGGCGCTCGGCTTCCCGCTTATTTAGATACAGGTGATGATCGGTGGCGCGGATCGGCTCACGCGAGAGAATCGCCACGCCATATTGCCCGCCCTGATATTTCAAATTGAAGGCGAAGGCATAGTCCATCTTCGTGAGTTTCGCGAGTTCAGCGATCTCATCGATTCTTTGAGTGCGTTCGACGCCGCGATCGACTTCCTGCAAGCCGACGAGGTCAGGATGTTGTGTGTTGATGACGCTGGCGATGCGCGTTAGATCGAGTTTCTTGTCCATGCCGACGCCGACATGAATGTTGTAGGTCATCACGCGGATTGACTTCGCGGTGACCTGACCTGCCGCGAAAAGGATCGTGAGCGCGCTTAGCAGCAAACCAAAAGGCGTCAGAGTGCCGACCTTAGTCAGGCGCTTCGCTGGATGATTGCCCAACTGAAGTTGGTACTCTAACGCCTGAGTACTCAAGCTCAATTTCACTCCGCACTTTCGGGATTCACCGTCTCAGCCGCTTGAAATCCGATCTTGCTATGCGTGCCGTCGCAGAAAGGCTTGTTCGACGACGCGCCACAGCGGCACAGAGCGATGCGCGGCCTGTCTTCCGTAGGAATCTTATTCCCAGCGGTGTCGTAAACATCAACCGCACCCTCGATTAAGTACGGGCCATTTGGTTTCGGACGAATTGATACGTCTGCCATGTTTCCCCCCTGAAAAGCGTTTTCTGAAAATATTGCGTGAGACATTCTAGCACGCGTCGAGGCTCAGCCTCGACGCCCCGATCGGAGAGGGACAGCTAAACGGTAAGCCGAAGGCTTACCGCAGTGTGCAGCGGCAGAGCCGCAATGCACTTCGCCCTTTGCCCGTAGCTCTTCGCACCTTACACTAGCGCGCAATGCCAATCGTTCACGCAGCCGCGATGGTCCTCGCCGCGTTCTTCGCGGGCGTCGTCAATTCCATCGCCGGCGGCGGCACGCTGCTCACGTTTCCCGTTTTGATTTGGCTCGGCCTCGATCCGAAAGTTGCCAACGCGACGAGCACGGTCGCGCTGTGGCCGGGACTGTTCGGCGGCATGTTCGGCTATCGCCGCGAGATGAATGACAGCTCGCTGATCCTGATGCGGCTCGGAGCGACTAGTGTGATTGGCGGCGGGCTGGGCGCATGGTTACTAATTATTACTCCGTCATTGACGTTTGCCCGGTTGGTTCCTTTTCTAATTCTGTTCGCGACGATCCTGTTCATGTTGCAAGCACCGATGACTCGCTGGTTGCGTATGCCTTCGCCGACGACCGGATCGCAGACGAGTTGGTGGACGATCGCGATCATCGTCCAGTTTTTCTCAGCCATGTATGGCGGATACTTCGGCGCGGGCAACGGAATCTGGATGCTCGCGGCGATGGGTCTGCTAGGACTGAAAGACATCCACCGCGCCAACGGCATCAAAAATTTTCTGGGCATTTGCATCAACAGTGTCGCCGTCGTCGCCTTTTCGATCACGCACCTGGTTTCGTGGCCCAGAGCGCTGTTGATGGCCGTAGCGGCGTTGCTCGGCGGATACTTCGGCGCGCGAACGGCGCAGAAGGTGGGACAGACATTAATCCGGCGCGCGATCGTGGCGATCGGATTTGTGATTGCGATCGTGATGCTGGGGCGGATGAGGTGAGAGGAGATTATCCACAGATTTGCGCAGTTTACACAGATGAAAAAGGGGACCTCAAGATAGCAGCCTACGATCACTTCCCCATTGGTTCGACTACATTCTTTGTTTGTTTTCTGCGCAATCTGTGTAATCTGCGGATGGGCTCATGAAACTTCCTCGCGAATTCTACACTCGCTCTGACGTCCTCAAAGTCGCGCGCGATCTGCTTTGTAGGAAACTCGTTGTTCCCACTCGCAGCGGAAAACGCGTCGCGGGAATCATCGTCGAAACCGAAGCCTATCGCGGTCCGGAGGATCGCGCGTCCCACGCCTGGAATGGCCGGCGCACGAATCGCACTGAGACGATGTATGGCCTTGGCGGCACGGCTTACGTTTACTTCGTCTATGGCATGTACAACCAATTCAATGTGGTCACGAATGTCGAGAATATTCCGCACGCGATCCTCATTCGCGCATTAGAGCCCATAGAAGGATTGGACATCATGCGCCGGCGCAGAAAAGGTAGATCGGAATACGAACTGACCAGCGGACCCGGTCGTCTTTGCATCGCCATGGGAATTGATCGCGGACTGGACAAGGCCGATCTGCTCGGTGATCGCGTCTGGATCGAAGAAGGCCTTTCCGTCTCGCCTCGGAAAATCGCGCGCGGACCTCGAATTGGAATTGACTATGCGGAGAACTGGAAAGACAAGCCGTGGAGGTTTTGGGTGAAGGACAATCCGTTCGTGAGTAGAAAATGAGTGCCAGAAGCCGGACCGTGAGAGGGGCTTGCTCACGTGGCGAGCCATTACTTACGCGCGGGCTTCTGACACGCTAGCCCGCCAGCCTTTTCCAGACACTCGCTTCGCCTCCTGATTGAATCAAGTAAGAAACTTGGTTGTATGCCAACGAATACAGGATGCGCATGTCTGATTGCGAGCCGGGATGTTCCAATCGCTTCTCTATTTGCTCCGGCGATAGCTTGGTTTTAGTCGCGTAACGGGCGAACAATTTCCCTTCGCCAGCCAGATAAATCGCGAAACCTTCTTCCAGCCAACGCGGCGCGCGATTGTTGCTCGCTGCGTCGATCACGACATGCGCCAGTTCGTGGCGCAGAGTGGTGAAGAGAACGCCGCGCTGTTTCAGAATTGCGAGTGGTTGCAATTCGATCCGGTTGCCTTTCGTTGCCGCTGCCGCCCACCACGGCTGGCCGGTGCGTGCGGTAAAGTCGCCAGTGCTTTCATTCAAACGAATCTCCAGCGTCGGGATACTTACCGAAATTGCAGCCGCCGCGCGACGCGAATAATCGGCGCGTGCGGATTCCAGAGTATTCAAAACCTGATCGGCATCGCGGCGATCTACATCGGATGGATAAATGACGCGGAAGTGTTCGCTGGAGATGGTGAGAAAGCGAGTGTTTGTCGCCGCGATGGTTGTAGCATCAGAATATCTAAGTCCCGTAGGGACGGAATATTTATAGTCACGCCGGCCGGAAAGGAATTTCAGCTCCGTAGGAGCGACATATGATTCCAGTATATGTAAGGACATGTCGCTCCTACGGAGCTGATCAATTGTGATTGTTGGTTCTATAAATACGTCGCCGCTACGCGGCTCGGATTCGATCACAGCCGCGCGATCAAATGAAGTGGTCTCTGGGAGAATGTCGGTCTTCCATTCGCTAGTTGCATTTGTCTTCTCCGCGTCCCCGCGTCCCCGCGTCTCCGTGTCCTTCTTCAGATTTGTTCCCGGAAAATATTTCTCCAGAATCCTCTGATAACTCGCGCCGCGCGTGGCCATCACGTGCGCGCCTTCCTGACAAAGACCGAGTCCGTGCCCAAACCCGCTGCCGCGAAAGATGAAGTTCGATCCGGAGCGCGCGACTTCGAAGCGCGAACTCTTCAAAACGTTCCAGCCGAGCACGCGGCCCACGATGATTTTGAAATCCCAACCGCGCACGACCTTTTGTTGCTCACCTTCAAGTGTGATGAATTCCGCGCGACCGGTTTCGTCACGCTTGTTCACCACGATTTGATCGAGCCGATTGCCGACATAAGTGCGCGCATCTGACTTCAGCGCGCGCAGGAGATCAGCGCGGCTGATTGTGTCGATCCATTTTGCGTGTGGTCCTGCGTCGCAATATTCATCGCGAACTCCGCGGAGATACGAAGGCGGAGTCACGCCCCAAAGCTCCCCGATGTTCGCGGTCTCGCCGCCGCAGGAGGCGCCAAAATACGAGTCGATCACCTGACCGCGATCGTCGAGCAACACCTGGCCCGCGGTTGAGCGGACGGCATCAATGAGCTTCGTATCAGAAGCCCGACCGTTAGGGAGTGCAGGGTTGCGACTGTTGCCCTCGCTGACGCTCGGGCTTCTGGCACTGACAAATCGCTGGCAATGCGTCGTCGAACAAAAGTCGTAGCCGTCCTTCGCATGTCGTCCAATATTCTTCAGCGCGTAGGTGCGGATTGCGATTGCCAGAGCCTTAAGAGCCTCAGGCTGATCTTCCATCGTGCCTTCGGCGCGCATCACGCCGAGCACGTAATCTTCGAGCGAGAGTTCCTGGGTGACGTCATCGTGAACGAGGTGAACGTGAATTGCGGATTGCGAATTGCGAATTGTGGATTGGTCGGATAATTGTTTAGTCGGATTCGAAGGCGACTGCTGGTTTACCTGCCCTCCCTCACGGTCGGGCTTCTGACTTGCGTTCGCATAAGTTGCAAAGATTGGTTTGGCGATTTCTGCGGCCTGAGATCCATGCGCGCGAGAGAGCAACACGAGTACCGCGAGCTTCACGTCGGATTGATCGAGTTGGCGGCTACTCTGAAACGCGCCGGCGAAGCCAATGAACCAGCCGTTGGAGCGAAAGCCTTTCGGCGGATTCGCGGTGCCGGTCTTGCCAATGATGGTCAGCGGCAGTTGGTCCAGCTTTGCTGATCGCGCCGTGCCATATCGAATCGCGCCGGCCATTCCGTCAACAATGATCGCGCGGTGCTGCTCGGAAATGTTGATGCTTGCTCGTTGCGCCGGTTGAAAGTTGTCCGAGGCAGCAACCTGCGGCTGATACAAATGACCGCCGTTGACCAACGCCGAATAAGCAGCTAACAACTGAATCGGCGTTACTTGAATGTGATCGCTTTCGCCGATCGCTTGACGGGCGCTGCAGTCAGCTTCCTCCGATGCGTGGTTTGTTTCGGCGCCGCGCAAGCGCGCGTTGCTTCCCAGCTCGCATGGGCGCAACAAGCCGGCGACTTCTTCGCTCGAGACTCCCGTCGGTTGTCCAAAATCAAACTCGCGCAAAGTTGAAATTAACTTATCGCGACCCAGCCTTTGACCCAGTGTCGCAAAGTAGTAGTTGCATGAATAGGCAATCGCCTGTGAAGGCGAAAACGGCGGCAAGTGATCGGCATGAACGCACGGCAGCGAGAAACTCAAACCGGTGAACCGGCCGGGACAAACCGAGCGAGAATCGTCATCGATCAAGCCGGCACGCAAAGCAGCCAGCGCGGTGAAAGGTTTCATCGATGACCCCGGCATCATTGCCTGGGTGTAGGCGCCATCCGCGTTAACGATGGCACGCACGCGTCCGGTCTGCGCATCCATCACGATGATCGTGCCTTCGCGATTGCCGAGCGCGGCATTCGCGGCGTCTTTCAGGGCCGAGTCAATCGCGGCGTCGTCTTGAATTGAATTGTTCTGGCCGAAATTGAATGCGCCGGGGAAGTGTCCGGAAGAAAGGTTGAAGAAGAGGATCGCGATCGATGCGCAGGCGAGCAGCAACGCATGCTCGCGACGCACGCGATCGAATACTCGAACTCCCAAACCGACCAACGTCACGCCGGCGCCTCCGCGGGGGCGTTGGGAATTGGCACTGAATCAGAAACAGTCGGCGCTTGCGCCGCGTTCTTCGTCAGCGCGCTCACCGTGACGACCCAACCCAGCAGACCAAGAACCGCCGCGACCAGTAGCCGCAGAACAAACACGGCAAACTCCGTCTTGTTGCCCTTAATTGTGAACGTCGGCACCAGAACGAGGTAAGGCAAAACAAAGAAGATGATCAGCCCCAAGGCGTAAATCAACACTGAATCGGAACTGAAAGCGCGCGCGAGCGCTGAACCAATGCGGCTCAAGAATGATTTCGCGCCGCCGCTGAAGAGCGATTTCACTTCACCTCCAGCGATGGCGATCCAAAGATGAATCGCGGCCAACGGCATCGCGACTCCCCAGAGAACGAACTTCAAGGTGGTGAACAAGAGGCTGGGCCAGTGCAGCGGGGCCGGTTTCGGCGGACCTTGCGTTACGGGCAATGAAGCGACAACCGGGGCCGGAAAACGAAGGGCAAGCTTGCTGAGCAAGTAAGCCAGCAGCCACGCGATCAGCAGCACCGGAATTGTTGCCATAAAGAACTTCACCGCATCGATCACAATAACGCGCCAACGAAACTTCTGCTCGCGCGCACGATCGATGATCGCGGCCTGAAATATGAAGAACTCAGCCGGGATCAGAATCATGAAGGTGTAGGTAAACAGCACCTGCCAAACAGTCGCTTCACGAATCCAGATGAAGCGGAAGAACGTCGCCAGCAGAATCGCGTAGATGATCGCGAAGACGATCAAGGCTCCCGGCTGTTTGAGAAGGGCGCTGATCGATCGAAAGAAGGTTTTGACTGGGGTCATGATTCTACCTTTCAAACATTACTGAAGTTTGCCACGTCGCATTTTCGTGGCCGTTAGCAGCAGCTTCTTGTGATGATGAGCAGTATGAGCATGAAATAGCGTTCCCGTCACCGTCACTTGTTTCCCGACAAGGTTGCGGAACTGTTTGTATCGCTCTGGTTCCAACACCAATTGAACTTGTTTCTGACCGTCTTCATGAATGTCAAAGTGATCAGCCACGTTGACGCAGATCGGTTTTCTCAATCTCAAGATCCAAACTCGTTCAGCTGCGTCGCCGTGGGCCACGCTCTTATAGTTCGGCGGGCCGGGAAAAATCTGTCTTACCAAAGTTCCGGACAAGCTCACGACGGCTGGTTCGTAATCCAGGCACTGGGCCTGCAGTGAACCAGACATCACAGCCAACGCGCCGGCAATGAACAAGAGCCGTCTCATTTCCTGCTACTTCTTATCCAGAATCCTCAACCGATCGTTCGAAGTATTCGCTTGCACGGTCGGTTGGTACATCAGCTCCGCGCGGGCGGGCGCGATCTTGAATTCGCCCGGCACCTCGACGCGCATTGCGTATTGCAGCGTCGCGTCGCCGTCGAAATAGTTCATGAAGATCGCCGTCCGGTTGTCGCGGAATTCGCGATTGCTGTACCAGTCGCTCCAGTTTCCGAGCGAGTAGTTGAGATAGACGCCGCTCACTTGCGCAACCTGTTCAGCGCCTGCGGGAATCGGATCTTCGATTATGACGTACTGCGCGCGCGGGCCAGTCAGGTGCAGACGCACGACGATCATGTCTCCGGATCGCAGCTCGCCCGACAGCGGATCGATCTTCCAGCTTGGTTTCCCGCCTTCGTCTTCCGTAACGTGCAGTCGCAAGTATTCACGCGTGATCTTCAAACCATTCGCAGAATTCGCCGGCACATTTTCATCCGCGGTGAAGTATTCGAGCGCGCTCGAAACATACAGGGCGCCCTTGCCGTGCTTCACGATGCGAATCTGATTCGAGCCGCCGAGTTCGTTGCCTTTCCTGGCAATCGTGAACGTTTGCGCGTTTGAAGCTTCGCCCGCGCCGATGTGTTGGCCCGCGACTTTCTCGCCGTTCAAGTAAACTTCGAAGTTGTAATCAGGCGACAGCTCCTTGCTGACTTTCAGATAATCGGTCAGCCCGTAGATTGCGAACGCCGTTTCCTTCGTCGAGAGCCAGTAGTAACCGTTGCGCCGATTCTTCACCAGCCAGCGCGCGGCCTTCGGCAGCAGCGACGAACCCGGATTGATTTGCGAGAGCGCTTTCAACGACAGCGAACTCGCTTCCGCATCGAGATACACATCGCGTCCATAGTCATTCACGCGTGCCGTTTGCCAATGAGCCTCGAACTCATCCTGTTGCGCCGAACCTTCGATGAGCTTCGCCACTTCGCCAGCGCGGCTGTCTTTGCGCTCCTGGAGCGCAAGTGCCAGCAACGCGCGGCCGTATGGGCCAAGGTTGTTGCGCTTGGCGTAAAGCTCATCAAGGAAGTGCACATCGCCATCGCCACTTTCGGTGAATGCATAGACCATGTAGGCCTTGGTTTCTTCATCTACCGGATTACCGTTGTCGTTCTTGCCCGCGGTAAGCAGCGCCTGCAATTTCTGCCGCCCCTGCGCGTGCCGCCATCCATCGACCTGATAACCGGCGCGGCTCGCCATGGTCAGGCCGTCAACGACATAAGCCGTCATGAACGGATCGCTCTTGTCGTCTTTCCACCAACCCCAGCCGCCGTCGTCATGCTGATAGGCGTAGAGACGATCGATCCCTTTCTGAACTTTCTTGTCGAGATCGTTCGATGCGCGAATCTTCGCCGTCGGAATGTCCTTCAGCGTCTGCGCGACAACGATGTTCGGTAAGAAGCTCGACATCGTTTGTTCAGTGCAGCCGTACGGATAACTGGTCAGGTAATCGAGCGCGCCAAACAGAGCGCCCGCAATCGAAGGCGAAGCCTCGATGCGCAAACTGCGCGCGGACACGTCGGCCCGTCCCGGCAGATCCAAGTTGAAAGTCTGCTCTGAATCGTTCTGCGTGATCGCAGTCGTGTTGCCGGCCGTCTGTTTCAATCCGTGCGGCACGATGTCCATCGTCATTTCGACCGCGTCGGATTCAGTGTCAGTCAGAGCCTTCGCCAGGAGGGTTAGCTTGCCAACTTGATTCGCCTGCACGCGCCAATCGGTGCGGTGCTCGCCGTTCGGCCGAATCGTGACCGTCTCGCTCCCTGAATCGAGCAACTGCGCGCCGTTCAGTTCGAGCGAAATCTTTGTTGACTTGTCGTTCTTCAGGAAGTTATGCACGACGCCGGAAATCGTCACCGTGTCGCCTTCAGTCAGAAAGCGCGGCATCTCGAGACGCATGATCACGTCCTTGCGCGCGATCGTCTTCTGCACGGCTGAGCCGACGCGCGTATCGGCCGTGACGCCACGCGCAGTGGCGCGCCACGTTGTTAAGTTGTCCGGCAGTTTGAAACTGACGGTCGCTTTGCCGTCGCCGCCCGTTACGACATCAGGTTGCCAGTACGCGGTGTCCTTGAATTCTTTGCGAATGGTTGGCTCGGCATAAGAACTCTCGTTTTTGAAATCGGCCAGTTGATAACCCGATTTGTTCTTCGCGAGATCCGCCGGCTTTTCTCCGCCGTAGCCCGTGAACGTGTAATGAATCGCCAGACTTGTCTGAATTTCGTTGTAGCGCTTGCCATAAAATTCGCGCTTGATGTTGGCCGCGGTCTCAGGCTGGATGCTGTAGATCGCTTCATCGACGATCCCCAGACTGATTTCAGTGTTCGCCGCCGGCGAGCCGTCGTCATTGCGAGCGACGACCGTGTACGAGGCGACATCGCGCGGCTTGAATTCACTCTTGTTCGGCACGATGTCGATCTTCAGCATCTTGTCGCGCGCCGGCACCGCCAGGAGCTGGCTTTGGTTATACATGTCGTTGTCTTTGACGAACGACACGTCGAGATAAACGTTGGGCTCGTACTTCTGCTCGATGGGAACATCGATGACGATGCTGCGGCCTGACGAGTCGATCTGGCGCATCGTCATGACTTCGGATAGTTCAGTCGTGACGAGCAGGTGAGCTTTGTCAGCGGGCAGCATCGCCAGCACATGCGCGGTCTCGCCGGGCTTGTAGGACTTCTTGTCGGGCACGAGCTTAATCGCCTTTTCATCGAAATCGCGGAATTCGAAATCAGACCATTCGCCTTTCTTGTCCGGCGCATAGAACGATCCACCGCGATTCACGATCGCTTTTCCATCTTCATAAACGATCGCTTTGACGTAGATGCTGCCGGGCGAGGGAACTGTGAAATCGTAGTTCGCGTTGCCTTGGCTGTCAGTGTTCACATCAGCCGAAACCAGCTCGCGCTCGTGCAGGATGTAATCGTAAGTCTTGTACTTGTAGCCGTTGTATTCCTCTTCCTTCTCCTTCTTTTCCCACTTCTGTTCGATGAACTTCAGTGTGACTTTTTCGGAAACGGCTTTGCCTGCGTAGTCAGCAGTCTTCACGCGAATCTTCGCCGCATCACCCTGGTAGTAGATGTATCGTTCGGGATACGCATCGGCGACCGTCTTGCCGCGCGTGCCGATGAACGAAGCCGCGCCCTGCATCTCGCGACGCGAAGCGTCAGTGACCGACGCTTCGAGCCGGAATGAATAATCCCACTCTTCTTTTTCATCGGGGGCGGGCACTTCGAAATCGACGTAGGCCTCGCCTTTCGAATTAATCACCGCATCGCCCTCGGTCACGAGGTCGTTGCCGTAGTAGCCGTAGTCTTCCGAATCACCGCCTTCGTTCTCCGGTCCGGCCGCGTCATCGAATTCATCGCTCGATTCGTCGCCCCACCACCAGTGGTAATAGCGTTGCTTGTAAATGTAGTAATGCACGTCGGCGTTTGTGACTGGCGCGCCGAAAAAGTAGTTCGCGTTGACGGTGAAACGGACCTTTTCGCCGACGGCCGCGAACTCTTTCGGGCCTTTGACGGTGACTTTGAATTCAGGTTTCTTGTATTCCTGAACTTCGAAGTAGCCGCTAGATTTTGCTTCGCCTACGGAAGCCGTGATGTTGTAGCTGCCGAGCGGCGCTTCATCGCCCAGATCGATCTGTCCACTAAATGTCCCGCGGTCGGAAAGCGGTAAGTCTTTTTCAAAGAGCTTTCCGTTGTTCGGATCTTCAACGACCACGTTGACAGTTTTGCTGTCGAGCAGCTTGTAACCGCTCGCGGTCCATTGGCGCACAATGCCCTTGAAGAAAACTGATTGCGCCGGCCGATAGATCGGCCGATCCGTGTAGATGTAACTGGTGACGTCTTCGCCGGTCAGCACGTCGTCCTCGCCGCCGTAACCACCGAAGTAAAACGATTCAAGATCCGAAATGACGAAGTTGTCGCGCTCGCGCGCCATGATCAGAAAAGGATTTTTCTTTTCGTCTGCCGGATTGACGTCCTCCGGCGGAGTTTGTGGCTTGCCCGGGACCTTCACATCGGTTTTGAAGATGCCTGACTTGTCGGTCTTGCCGGTTGCCAGTGTATTTTTCGCGTTTGTGACTTCGACGCTCACGCCTTCATGCGGCGCGCCCGTCTTGCGATCGACGACATAGACCAGCACCTGTCCATGACGATTGGTCTTTTCGATCATGGTGAGGTTGGTCACTATGGCTAGCGAGTAAGCTCGCATCCCGCCGTTCACGCCTTCGATTAGGTAAACGCCCGGATCGATTTTGCCGAGCGTGATCATGCGGCTGTCGTACTCGTTCTCCAGCGCGGGCAGCTTTTCGCGCCAGTCTTTCACTTTCTGATCCGGATTCAGCAGCGGCACGCGCGCGTAGTCCGCCACGTTGAGCGGCGTGCGGGTGGCTTCCGGTTCCTTGCGATATTTTTCGTTGAAGGCGGCGCGATGATCTTTGAGCAGGTGGCTGCGGATGTAATCCTTGACCGCGGAGAAGATTGAAGTCTTGAATCGATGCGTGCGTTCCAGCAGCGAGACGCGCGCGCCGTAACCTTGCGCGAGTTGCGCCTTCTCTTGTTCGCCCATCTGGTGCGGATCGTCGAGCTTCTTGAAAAACGTGTTCGGATCTTTGATGCGATAGACACGAAAATCCAGATAGTCGATGTTTTGGTAGCTGGCCCAAACGCGCGCTGATTCATTCGGCGAGTAGCTCTTGTTAGTCGTCAGCGAAAAGTATGGCTTCGTGCTCGGCACGGTTGGCGTCGATTCGCCGGTTGCGGCAGCGGTCGCCGGAGTCGTGCGCGCGCGCAAGACGTTGAAGCCAAAGACCGACGCGACGAGCGCGAGATAGATGATGCCGGTCGCAACATAGCGACGAAGTCGGGGATTTGTTTCAGACATTAAGCCTCCATCGGAGCGCAGGCATCCTTGCCTGCGGTTCGCCGGCATCCTGCCGGCTCAATGTTCATTGCAAAATTTTCAACCGATAAAACCCAAGAAAATTCTTGTTACTTTCCACCGGCCGCCAGCGCGGATCGGGATGATGATCGAGCACGGACAGCTCAACCTTCTTCACCGTTCCTTTGTCGATAGGTGATGAGCCGGTGTGATAGACGACCCAATCGTTCGCGCCGTTTGGCGACACGTGCGGCGCGCCCAGAAAAATCATTACGTGGTACGGAAACTTCTGGACCCAGGGCTGATAAAAGAAAAGTAGATCGCCGGGTTGTGCTTCGCGCCGATCGCGCGTCACAAAGACGGAATTGAAATTTTTGAGCGAGCGCCCGTCGGCAAATTCGCTGAATCGGCCGTTGCGCAAATCGGTCTCGTCGAACGATCCGAAATCGGTGCGAAAGATTTTTTCCCCCAGCGGGTTGTGATCGAGATCGAACTCACCGACATCGGCCGCGATGGTTTCGTAGCCCGGACCCGTCTTCTGGAACCACACGCGATCGTGACGGCGCAGCGCTTCGCGAATCGCAAAGCGCGCCAACCCGGCGCAGTCGCGTTGCTCGGCGTTCCATTGATCGCTCAGTTGATAGAATTGCGTTTCGGCGATCGCGGTGAACCAGCGGCGAAAGCTATCGCGATCCTGGTAAGTATGGAGCTCGATGATATCGGGAATGCCGTCGTTATCCGAATCAACCAACTCTGTTTTGGAAACGCGGTCCGATGAAGCGAATTCCGCCTTCTGCCTTTTGCCTTCTGCCTTCTGTTTTAAGGCGGGTGCCCCTTCAATATTTCCGGAGCGCCGAAGTCGGCTATAACTCCACGCGAGCGATGCGGTGGAAACAAGGACGATGCTCGCCAGCGCTAACCAGCGTTTTGAAGGGGCACGCATTTGCAGGGGCTCTAGCATTGCCGCCTAGTATTACGTTGTAGATTGGTCGAAAGACACGCGGATGCTATCACGGTTCGGCGCGGCCAACCACTGTTATCTTATGGTTGGTACAAGGCGCAGAATGTGGATTCCCTCAGTCGCGAATCGTGTTAAGCTGCGCGCGTTCGGCATCCCTCTGGCCGTTTCTCTAGTCCGCGATGCCAAAAGAGAACACCAACCCGGAAGCGATCCTCGAAGCGATCAAGAAGGTCGATATTCTTTCTGAGCTGCTCGAGGAGAAGCAAAAGAACAACCTGAAAATGATTGCCGAAGGCAAAGAAGCCGGCGGCAAGCAAATCGGTCCTTATGCGCGGTTGCTGACTTACGCGCCGGGCGAAGTCGTCATGCGTGAAGGTGACTGGGGCGGAAACACTTTTTACTTTTCGCTGGACGCCGAACTCGAGGTTTTTTCCAGCGACGACGCCGGTGCCAGGCGAAAGGTGGGCGACGTGCCTCCGGGAACTTGTTTCGGCGAGATGTCGATCCTCGCCGGCGTCCCGCGCAACGCGACGATTATTTCTTCGCACAATGGCAGCGACGCGAATGTAATCGAGATGGTCCGGCCGGCGTTGCGCCTGCTGCGATCGCTGAAAAAGTTCGCCGAAAGAGTTGACGATACATATCGCAGTCACGGGCTGGCCAACACCATCGCCGAGCTTCAGGAAGGCGTCGGCGAATCTCTGTCTCCGGTCGATCTCGTCGCCGTCGGTAACCTCGCGCACTTCCTCGCTTACGGAAAGCATCACCTGCTCGTCAAAGAAGGCACACCCCTCGACAAGATTGTTCTGATCAAAACCGGCTGGCTGCGGCGCGTCCGCGGCGTGCCGATTTACAAAGAAGTCACCGAAGGTGCCGGTGCCGCTTCGAGCAGTTTGATTCCCGAGGATTTTCTCGGCGCCGGCAATTGTCTCGGTCTCGAAGCGTTGAGCGGTCAAGCCACATGGGCTTACTCAGCAGAGTTGATGGCGCGCAGCGAAGTTTTGGAAGTTCCTTTGACCGCGTTGCGCGCAGACGCAGCCCTTTGCGATCGAGTCGGCAAAGCGTTCGCCAGTTTTTCGCGGGCCGACGATGATACGCGCGTCGAAGCTCGCACCGACAAGAACGTCGTCGCCGCGGCGGAAAAAGAAATTTCGACGGGCATTGTTGATGGAGTTAATCTGCTCGTCATGGACATGGACTTGTGCGTACGTTGCGGTAACTGTTCGCTCGCATGTCACAAAGTGCATGGTCAATCGCGTCTGTTGCGGCGTGGTATTCACATCGAGCGGCCCGTCAAACCCGGCAGCGCGAACACGCAACACGTGCTCTCACCCTCGGTCTGCATGCACTGCAAGGATCCAGAGTGCCTGACCGGCTGTCCCACTGGATCGATCTTTCGCGACGCCAACGGACAGATCGACATTGACCCACCGACGTGCATCGGCTGCTTCGATTGCGCGACGCAATGCCCTTACAACGCAATCACGATGATGCCGCGGGATTTGCCGCCGCCGGCCAGGACTGCGCAGCTCACTCGAATCAAAAGGGTCTTCAGTTTGGAAGCTGCTGCGCCGGCACCGATCGCTGAGAGCGATGACATGATCGCGATCAAGTGCAACCTGTGCGAGCACACGCCGCTCAACCCGAATGGCGCGAAGCGCCCGGCGTATTCATGCGAAGAGAATTGCCCGACTGGCGCGCTGGTGCGCGTCAATCCACACGAATACTTCGACGAGATTGATAAGACGCTCGGGCTCGTCTTTCGCGATCAGACACACGCGATCGGACGAAACATTCATAAGAGCGATCCGCTTGCGCGGCTGTGGCACGTCGGCGGCATTATGGGAACGTTGGCGATA
>JAJPKD010000074.1 GCA_021323895.1 Acidobacteriota bacterium
AGGCTGCTCGATCACGCCGACGCTTTCGATCATTTCGGCGAAAGCTTCAGACGATCCATCCATGATCGGCACTTCAAGGTTGTCCACTTCGATGTATGCGTTGTCGATGCCGCAGCCGCGTAACGCCGCCAACAAGTGCTCGACTGTCGAAAGCATCACACCCGTGCGCATCAGCGTCGTCGCGTAACTGCAATGCGCGACCGACTCAACCGTCGCGGGAATTTCAAATCCGCCCAGGTCCGTTCGTTTGAAAACGTATCCAATGTCCGGCGGAGCGGGCATCAGCCGTACGTTCACGGGCACAGCCGTGTGCAATCCGATGCCGCTGGCTTCGACTGTACCGGCGAGCGTGATCTGTTTCGCGTGTGAATTGTTCATTCAGAGAGCGGAGGCAGTCTGATGTTTATTAGAGCGCGAATATTATGAGCAATGGTTGTGCCCATCCCATTGGGTCTGAAAATGTGGATCGCTTGAGCCGCTCTGTGGCGAACCAGCAACATCTCGAAAGCCAATGCGACGCACAAACGCAACTGTCAGAGAGCCGCTTGCGTTAGTTTGCATCGCTCCCTATCATCGAAATCACAATGCCGCAGACGAAATCCCCTGCTGGAAGCAAGCCGGCAGATCGAGTCTTTCTGATCGATTCGATGTCGCACATCTTCCGCGCCTTCTACGCGCCGTTGGCCAACCGCGCCGCGCCGTTGATGACTTCGAAAGGCCAGGTTACCCAAGCCGTTTACATTTTCACGAATATGCTGCGGAAGCTCTTGCAGGACGAGCAGCCAAAGTACATCGCCGCGATCTTTGAATCGAAAGAAAAAACTTTTCGCCACGAGACGTTCAAGGATTACAAAGCGAATCGTGAACAGATGCCTGAGGACCTCTCTTCGCAACTGCCTTACATTAAGCGTCTCTGCGAAGCCTACAACATCCCGATGATCAGCCAGGTGGGCTTTGAAGCTGACGACGTGATCGGCACCTTGGCGAAGCAAGCCACCGAGCAAGGATTGCAGGCGGTCATCGTTTCGAACGACAAGGACATGTGCCAACTCGTGCAGGATCCACTGGTTGTTTGCATGCGACAGAACTCGCAGGTCGTGAAGCGCAAGGAACCGGTGCCGCCGATCGAATGGTGCGATGAAGCCTGGGTGCTGAAGAAGTTCGGCGTGCCCGCCAACAAGCTGGTCGATCTGCTCGGACTGATGGGCGATTCGATCGATAACATTCCCGGAGCGCCGGGAGTTGGCCCAAAAGGCGCGGCCCAAATCATCCAGGAGTTCGGCTCGATCGAGAACGCGCTTCAGCATTGGGAAGAGATCAAGAACAAGCGCTATCGCGAATCGCTGCGCGACAATGCCGACTTGATCAGAAAATCGCGTGAGCTGGCCGAGATCAAATGCGACATCAGCGATGTGACCCTGAACCTCGATGAGTTGCAAGTTCGTCCGCCCGATAGCGCGGCAGCTCATGAATTATTCAAAGAACTCGAATTTGCGAACCTCACCAGCGAATTCGCCGACGCCGCGAGCGTGAGCGTCAGCAAAGTCGAACGTCATTATTCAATCGTCAAGACCAAACGTGAGTTGGATACGCTGCTCGAAAGTCTGTGGCAAGCCGAACATGTCGGCATTGCGCTTTCAAATTCGTCGGCTCCAGGCGCGGGACAGCAGCAAAGCGAACGCGGCGATCACGGCGCGCGGGGAATTGCTTTCGCCGACGCCGCCGGAAAATCCACGTTCGTCGATTTGGAAAATTTTGCGGACGGCCGCGACGTGGCGATCAATGCGCTGAAGGAATTGTTGACTAACGGCTTGCTCGAAAAATCCGTCCACGATTTGAAGCGCGCGACTGCGTTGCTGACGCCTTTCGACATTGAACTAGCCGGCGTCGAAGATGACACGTTGCTTGCCGCGTATGTTCTCGATCCGTCTCGCAGCAAATATGAGCTGAATGATCTCGCGCGCGATTTCATCGGGATTGAAGGTGGTGGCCCGCCGTTCGAAGGCTTCTCGGAAGATGCGTGGCGCGCTGCTGAAGTCGCCGACCTGACCGCGCAGATCGTTCCTGAGTTGCGCAAGCGAATCGACGAGAAAGATCTCAACGGCATTTACCACGATATCGAGTTGCCGCTCGTGCCGCTGCTCTATCAGATGGAGCGTGCCGGCATCCGCGTAGATCTGAATGTGCTGGCCGAACTGTCCCATCATCTCGGCGCAGAGCTGGAAAAGCTGACGACGAAAATTTGCGGAATGGCCGGCCGCGAATTCAATATCAACTCGCCGAAGCAGGTCGCGGAATGCTTTGAAGCAATGAACATTGTTTCGGGCCGCAAGACCTCGACCGGTCGGGTCTCGACCAGCAAGGCAGTGCTCGAAGAGTTGGCGCTGACGCATGAACTGCCGCGGCTGATTATCGAATATCGCGAACTGGAGAAATTGAAGAGCGTTTACACCGATGCGTTGCCGCATCAGGTCGCCGCTGACGGCCGCATCCACGGGCAGTTGAATCAAACAGTCGCGGCGACCGGACGTTTGTCTTCGAGCGATCCCAACTTGCAGAACATCCCCATTCGGACGGCGCTTGGTCGCCGCATTCGTCGCGCGTTCGTCGCCGAGAAAGGCAACAAACTCATCTCGGCAGACTATTCGCAACTTGAATTGCGCTTGCTGGCGCATATCACGCGCGACGAAGTGATGCTCGACGCATTTCAAAAGGGAGACGACATTCACAATCGCACCGCGAGGCTGGTGTTTGGCGCGAAGACCGATGAAGAATTGAAAGAAGCGCGGCGCTTTTCGAAGATTGTGAACTTCGCGATCGCCTACGCCATCGAGCCGTGGGGCTTGTCGCAACGCGTCGGCATCTCGCGGCAGGAGGCGCGCAAGGTGATCGACGATTATTACGCGACCTACAAAGGCGTG
>JAJPKD010000307.1 GCA_021323895.1 Acidobacteriota bacterium
TGGCGGCGACCAGCAAACCAAGGTTGTCGTAAACCAGAGTTTCCTGGCCCAGCAGCGGATGGATATCATCCGGCGATTTGAGAAAGAGAATGATGAAGCTGATCGCTTTCTGGATCAGCGTGAATGGATAACTGACGTAAGCAACCACCGCAAAAGTTTGCCAGTAGTGCATCCGCCCGCCGAAAATCAAAACTCCCAGCAAACAAAGCGCAGCCACAAACGCTACGGCGAAGAACGCGCCGACAACCTTCTTGATGAAATCGCCAATCTGGAAGAGTGTTGTCTTTGCTTGCGCGACGCCTTCGGTACGCGCCTTGGCCATTGCTTCCGGCGGCGGCTTGATCGGACTGTCCTCGAGCTTGTCCATCGTGAAGTTGATGATCCGCTCAGGAGTTAGCCGATGATAGAACGCGACGCTGTAGGCGCCATTCAGCGCGCCGGCAATCAGAATCGCCCCGAGAAATTGCGGATGCGCGCGCAAGTTGCGAAAGACATTGCTCGGCTCAAAGAAGATTCCGGTCAAGGTCGCGATGGCGGACATCTTCGGCGGCGGGTTTGGCACCGCCGGCATCCGCATGAAGCTAAAAGCAAAGAGCAAAATTCCGAGCGCGCAAATAGCTCCGGCCGTACCGGCATGAGTCGCTATTCCGGGCACGCCGGCTACCGCAATGACGATCCCAACGAAAATAATTCCGAGCACGAATAAACCAATACCGGCATACATTAAGTTCGCCGGCCGGCGTCGTTCAGGCTCGGTCGGAAGCGGCGGTGGAGGTGGTGGTTGAAATTCCTGATTTGGATCCATGACTTCTTATCCTCTCGGTTTTAGAAGACGGGGAGACTGCAATCCGTCTGTGTCAGAAGCCCGCGCGTGAGCAAGGGCATGGTTGATTAGAATGCCTGTTACGGTTTTGAGCGGCGCAATGTTTCATCGGGCGGTTCAATGCAAACGCGCCTGCCTTACGGTCGGGCTTCTGACGGCGGTGCGCTCGCGTAACCTTCCACGCGAATGCAGGCCGCGCTGTGGCCCGGCGAAATTTCGCGTAACTCTTGATCGATTCGGGCACAGTCGTCAATCGCGATAGGACAGCGTGTGCGAAAGCGACAGCCCGACGGCGGATTGCGCGCTGTGGGGACATCGCCTTTCAGGATGACTCGCTCGCGCTGCTCTTTTGGATCGGGAATCGGAATCGCTGAGAGCAACGCTTGCGTGTACGGATGCAGCGGGTTCAGATAAAGATCTTTGGCATCGGCGATCTCGACAATTCTTCCCAAGTACATCACCGCGACGCGCGTCGAGATGTGTTCGACCACGGCCAGCCCATGCGAGATGAAAAGATAAGTTAGTCCAAACTCCTTCTGCAGATCCTGAAGCAGGTTCACCACTTGCGCCTGCACCGAAACGTCCAGCGCTGAGACCGGCTCGTCCGCGACGATCAGCTTCGGATTCAAAGCCAGCGCGCGGGCCACGCCGCTGCGCTGCAATTGACCACCGGAAAATTCGTGGCTGTAGCGCTTCATGTAGTCCGGATCGAGACCAACTTTTCCCAGCAGCCACGCGACACGCTCGCGTTGCTCTTTTCGATTTCCGATTTTATGAATGACGAGCGGCTCAGCAATGATGTCGCCGATTTTCATGCGCGGGTTCAGCGAGGCGTTCGGGTCCTGAAAGATGATCTGCATCGCGCGCCGCAGCTCGCGCAGCTCGCGCTTGCCCATCGCGGTCACGTCACGCCCTTCGAATTCGACATCGCCACGCGTCGGTTCAATTAAGCGCAGCAGACATCGGCCCGCAGTCGATTTACCACAGCCCGATTCACCGACCAACCCGAGCGTCTCGCCGCGCTTGATGTCGAAGGTCACCCCATCGACCGCACGCCAAAAATCGCCAGTGCCCTCAACGGGAAAGTGTTTGTACAGTTCGCGGACGCGAACCAACGTTGGGTTGTTGATTTGATTGTTAGCATTCACCACAGAGGACACAGAGGAAGAAGAACTATTCAATGCGGTTTCCTCTGTGTCCTCTGTGGTTAATAATTTCTGCATCGCTGACGGTTGCCGGATCGAACAGCACGCATCGCACAGTGACGCTCTCCCCTGTCGAATACAAGGGAATTTCTCCTTCGCGACAGCGTGGCATGCGATACGGACATCGAGGTTCAAAGTGACAACCGGGCGGCAGGGCCGTCGCTCGCGGCACAGTGCCTTCGATCGTTTGCAGCCGCTCGGCCTTCACCACATCCTTCGCAGTGAGCTTCGGGACTGAACGCAGCAGGCCTTCCGTGTACGGATGCTTTGGACGCGCGAACAATTCATCCACGGGCGACTCTTCGACAATCTTTCCCGTGTACATCACCGCGACGCGATCGGCGACCTCGGCGACCACGCCAAGATCGTGCGTAATCAAAAGCACCCCCAGCTCACGTGTCTTTCTCAGGTTGTTAAGTAGTTCAAGAATTTGAGCCTGAATCGTCACATCCAACGCCGTCGTCGGCTCATCCGCAATCAGAAGTTTCGGGTCGCACGCCAGCGCCATCGCGATCATTACGCGCTGTCGCATGCCGCCGGAGAGCTGATGCGGGTAATCGTTCGCGCGCATCTCAGGATCAGGGATCGAAACTTCGCGCATCGCGTCGATGGCTGTCTGGCGCGCGTCTTTGCGCGAGAGTTTGCGGTGCAGCCGCAGCGCTTCAGCAATCTGCTCGCCGACAGTAAATACCGGATTGAGCGAGGTCATCGGATCCTGAAAAATCATGGCCACGTCGTTGCCGCGCACCGCGCGCATCTCGGCGTTTGAGAGCTTGAGCAAATCACGCCCATCGAACAGAATTTCGCCGCTGACGATCTTTCCGGGCGTTGCGATCAGTCTCATGATCGACAGCGCGGTCATCGATTTACCGCAGCCGCTTTCGCCGACCAGAGCCAGCAACTCGCCGCTGTCGATATAAAAGCTCACGCCGTCAACCGCGCGCACTAAACCGGCGCGCGTTGGGAAATGCGTGCTGAGATTTTTTACCTCGAGTAGATGCGGCATTTCAGGAACTTATTCTTTGAAAGTGAACTAAAATTGCGTTGACACTATTCTGAACTCAGCCATAGACTGGCGTAGTCCGCCCGGCACCACTCGCAACCCCCGAGGTCATTATGTTCAATTCCACTTTAATCACCAAAAGAATCGCGCTGATTTCCCTCGTAGCTCTCGTAGCGTTCGCGACCCTCACGACAGCCACAGCTCAAACCCAGGATCCCGCTGAGCGTCAACGGGCGATCGACCTTTATGAATCACAAAACATGGTCGCGGCATTGCCACTGCTGGAAAAAGTCGCGCTGGCTTATCCCAATGATCGAGTAGTTCTGTCGCGGCTTGGGTTTGCGCTTTACGCAAATTCGCTCGATCAGAAAGACCCAGCGATGCGCCAGAAGATGCGTGATCGCGCTCGTGCTGTTTTGCAAAAGTCGCAATCGCTGGGCGACGACAGCAATCTGACGCAGATGGTTTTGGACGGCTTGTCCGCGCCGGACGCCAGCCAGGTCGCATTCTCAAACATCAAGACCGCCGAAACTGCGATTCGGGAAGGCGAAGCCGCGTTCATGCGTGGCGACATGGACAAAGCGATCGCCGCTTACAAGCGCGCGCTCGATGCCGATCCGAATCTCTATGACGCAGCTCTGTACGCCGGCGACGCGGAATTCAAGAAGGGATACAACTCGACTGATCCGCAGTTTCGCAACGATCATTTCAATGCGGCCGGCGTTTGGTTTGCGAAAGCGATCGCGATCAATCCAAATCGCGAAACCGCTTACCGCTATTGGGGCGACGCGCTCAATGCGCAAGGGAAATCAAACGAAGCTTGCGAAAAATTCGTCGAAGCGATCGTCGCCGAACCTTACAGCCGCAATCCTTACGTTGGTCTTCAGCAATGGGCGCAGGCGCACAAAGTTCCGGTGGGCCATCCGCGCATCGTGCCGCCGAATACGACTACGACGCAGGGCCAGACCACGACGCTCAACATCGATCCGCGCACCCTCAACAGCAACGATGGATCAAGTAACTGGTTGATGTACAACCTGACACGGATGGCATGGCAAAAAGGTGACTTCTTCAAGAATTATCCGAATGAAAAAGAGTACCGGCACAGCCTGAAAGAAGAAGCCGCGGCCTTGCGCGTGGTGGCCGAAGCTGCATCGAAAGATTTGAAATCCGGAAAAGTAAAAGCGCTCGAAGCCTCGCTCGATTCGCTCGTCCAATTGAACGACGCCGGCTTGATTGAAGCTTTCGTTCTGTTCGCGCGGCCCGACCAGGGCATCGCCCGCGACTACAACGCTTATCGCGCTGCCAACAGAGATAAGTTGAAGAAGTATTGGTTAGAGGTTGCGATCATCAGATAATCTCTCCGCTTCGTTCCAACAAAAAGGCGAGCGCCAAAGGGCACTCGCCTTTTTTTCTGCCTACTGCTTACCGCCTACTGCCTACTTGTTTTTCTTCGGCAGCTTCTCGTCGCGCATCGCCGTGTTGTAAACGAA
>JAJPKD010000044.1 GCA_021323895.1 Acidobacteriota bacterium
CTCGCCCGCTGCCGGCGCCGAGATCGACGGCGATGTAGAGGGACTCAGGCATAGAGGTTAGAGGCTAGAGATTAGAGGCTGGAGACTGGAGATTAGATCGCGAAACCATCTTCGTCACCGCGAATCAAATCACCCTTTTCTTAACAAGCCGGCACGGATAGGAAATCCGTCTTTCAGAATTCTGATCCCTAGCCTCTAACCTCTAGTCTCTAGTCTCTAACCTCTTCCGTTACACAATTCCCGACGCTGCCGCGACCTTTCGCGCTGGACGTTCTTCACCTTTGCGCTGCCGGTAACCGCTCTGCCGGTAAGTCGCGATTGGATCAATTGCACCGCCGGCTCGCTCGCGCCCCACGGCGAGGATCGGCGCTACGTCAGTCGTAAACGCCTGTTTCAGGATCGACAGCGCGAGTAACGGATCACATTTGTCCTGCGCTTCCGTCAGCGCGCTCCTATCGATCAGGTGCGCCTGAACATAAGCCCGCACCAGTTCGACGGCGCTCATCATCAGCGACTCGATCGGATCAGTGACGTTGTGCGATTGGTCGAGCATGTACGCCGGATTGAAATTCGCAATCTGGCTGAGTTCCGCATCGACCAATTCGTTGAAGATGAGGAACAACTGAAAAGGCTTGATCGATCCCGAGTCGAGATCGTCGTCACCGTACTTGCTGTCGTTGAAATGAAAGCCGGCGAGTTTACCGAATTGAATGAGCCGCGCGACGATCATCTCGATGTTTACGTTCGGCGCATGATGGCCGAGATCAACCAGGCAGAAGGCCTTGGGGCCAAGCTCACGCGCACAGTAATAACTTGTGCCCCAGTCGTTGATTACCGTCGAATAGAAAGCCGGTTCATAAAACTTATGCTCGATGAACATGCGCCAGTGGTCCGGCAGCGCCGCGTAAATCTCGCGCATACTTTCGAGATAGCGTTCCAGCGCGTAGCGAAAGTGTTGCTGCCCGGGAAAGTTCCCCCCATCGCCAATCCAAACGGTATGAGCTTTCGAACCGATTGTCTTTCCAATCTCAATGCATTCGATGTTGTGCTCGACGGCTTGTTGGCGAACTGCTTTATCGGGATGAGTGAGGCTGCCGAATCTGTACGAGTGCTTTTGGCCCGGCTGATCCTGGAACGTGTTTGAGTTCATCGCATCGAAGCTCAACCCGCGCGCGTTCGCAAAGTCACGGAGCTTTGTCGCGTCATCGGGTTTGTCCCAGGGAATGTGCAACGAGACCGCGGGCGTCGAGCGCACCAATTTGAAAATCGTCCCGCAGTCTTCCAGCTTTTCATAGATGTCACGCGGCTCACCCATACCGGGAAATCGCGCGAAGCGAGTGCCGCCGGTGCCCACTCCCCACGAAGGAACAGCAACGCGAAATGCCTGCGCTTTGTTTACGAGATCTTCAATTTCGACATTCTGGCGGCGCAGTTTCTTCGTGAGGTGTTCGTAGTCTTCTTCGACCCACGGTCGGGCCTTTTGGTTCTGCTCAGCAATGAACGAATCATCGATCCCGAAATTCGACATGATGTTCACCTCATAAATCCGTCCTGCAAACCGCCGTCAACCGGAATGACGTGACCCGTCGTCTTTGATAATCGCTGTGAGAGCAATAGAAAGATAGCCTCCGCTTGATCGTCCGGTTCGATGGGCGTCTGCGTCAGCGAACGCTTCGCGTAAAAACTCGCTAACTTTTCGCGCAGCTCATCATCTGATTCACTTTCGCTAAAGGGAATTTCGTATTTGGTGAGCGAAGCGATGACGCGATCGCGCGGAAACATCGTGCTGCCTTTGACCACGGTGGCCGGCGCAACTGCGTTTACGCGCACGAGCGGCGCCATCTCGATCGCCAGTTCGCGCACGGGATGATTCGCGGCGGCCTTGCTTGTGTCGTACGCGAGACTTCCCTTCTTCGCGACGACGGCATTCGCGCTGGTCGTCAGCACGATGTTACCGCGCAAGCCCTGCTGATTGAAGATTTTGTAAGCCTCGTCGGCAACTATGTACGCGCCGGTCACGTTGATATTGAACGTGCGCGACCAGAGTTTGTCTTCGATGCGGCCGGTCTTGTCCGGTGGTACAAAGATACCGGCCGTGACCACGACTGCGTCGAGACCTCCGTACGCCAACATCACATCCTGAAACAGACGCGCGACGCTGTCGCGATTCGTGATGTCGCAAGCCAAACCGATCGCCGGACCGCAGTTGCTGATTCCCGAGCCGGCCACGCCGATGCCTTCGCCATATTTCGCGATGATTTCCTGCGCCGTTTCCTTCGCCGCTGCCTCGTCTACGTCGACGCAGACGATGTGCGCGCCCTCTTTGACCAACCGATGCGCGGCGGCCTTTCCGATGCCGGCGCCCGCTCCGATCACCACGACGATCTGGCGATCGAGTTCTTTCTCCGGCGGCATACGACGCAGCTTGGCTTCTTCCAGATTCCAGTATTCGATGTCGAACGCTTCCTGCTGATCCATCGCTTCGTACTGGTCGATCGCTTCGGCACCCCGCATCACTTCAATCGCGCAGTTGTAGAACTCGGCAGTCACGCGTGATTCGCTCTTGTTCTTGCCCCACGCAACCATGCCGAGTCCCGAAATCAGCACGACCGTCGGATTCGGATCGCGCATCGCGGGCGAGTCTGGACGCTTGCACTTGTTGTAGTACGCTTCGTAATCCTTGCGATACTGAACCAGACCATCGGCGATCGATGTCTTCAGTTTCTCGATATCGCCGCTGGCCGGATCCCAATCAACAAAGAGCGGCTTGATTTTCGTGCGGAGAAAATGATCCGGGCATGAAGTTCCCAGTGCTGCGAGCCTTGGACCGTCGTTGCTGTTCACGAAGCGCAGCATCTTCTCGTCATCCTGCACGGTGCCGACGAACCTTTTATAAACCGAAACTTGACCGCGAATGAACGGAATAATCTCTGACTGCAGACGCTTTCGGTCTGTCTCAGTCAAAGCCTGATGCTTCTGTCCGCCGAAAGTCTGCGCGCCTTTGTCGTGATCCTCGATGAAGCGCGCCGCGCGATCGATTATCTCGAGCGCGGTCTCGTAACAGGTCTCGTCATCGTTGTTCCACGAACTCATGCCGTGATGACCCAGCAGGATGCCGCGCGCCTGCGGGTTGTCCTTGATCAGCTGCTCAATCTTCAGACCAATGTCGAAGCCCGGTCGCTGCCAGGGAATGTAGATAACTTCATCGCCGTAAATTTCTTTGGTCAGCTTTTCCTGATTGACTGAAGCCGCAATCGCGATCACCGCGTTCGGATGCAGATGATCGACGTGCTTGTAAGGTACCAGCGTGTGCAGCGGCGTATCGATCGAGCAAGCGCGGGGATTCAGATTGAAGACGCAGTGGCTGTACATCGGGTACATCACGTCTTCGATCGGCGTCTTAGGCCCGCGATTCGGATCGTTCAGATACAGCGACTTCATCGCGCGCACCTTGTCGAGATACAGCGACGCAAAGCCATCGCGCTTCGCGGTACGCAAGTCGCCGCCTGAACCTTTCAGCCAGAGAACTTCGACTGGTTCGTGCGTCAGCGGATCAGTTTCGGTCAACTTCGATGAAGTGTTGCCGCCGCCAGTATTCGTCAAGGTCAAATCCTCACCCAGCTTGTTTGAGCGATACACCAAACGATCGACGCCATCCAACTGGCCGGCGACCTCATCCTGCCAGAGGTATTTCACGAATCGAAATCTTTCCTTGCCCGGCCTTTGCGAACTCATCAAACTCTTACTCCAATAAGCTAAATTCGATCATCTGTGTCTCTTCAAACTTATCGCTGATGACCGTCAGAAACGAGTTGCCGGACGCCGAGTCGATTTGATAAAAGCAGCCATCGCGAGCACGATGGAATTCGTATCGCTGCCGCGAAACCAACGATTCGTTTGTGGCTGATTCTCCCGAGGGATGTCGTAACTTTACTGAATGCGAAGCGATCCGTCTAGCGTAA
>JAJPKD010000264.1 GCA_021323895.1 Acidobacteriota bacterium
CCGCGACGAATTTTGATACGTAACTCATGTCTAAACCGCGGCCTCCTTCATCCTTCTAAGTTTCCTTAGCTTTCGTTCCCCCTTAGGTTCAAGCCGGCGCCTCTTCTGCGAACCTCATTCGCAGCTCTTCACAACAGAACGTTAACGCGGCAACGCTGAAGCGTCTGTGCGCTATATCGCTTATGAAAACAGAATTCATTGCGGGTATGTGTGTTGTCGCACGGAAAGGCGTTCATCTCGTCTATATATTCATCTTCACGTAGAACGAATGAAGAGCAATGCCATGACGAGCAGCGAAGCGTTTCATTCTGGTGACACGTGGGTATTTGAGAGGAAACGACTAGTGAGCAAAAAACAAAAGACAAATGCGGACGAGAATTCAGGCGAGTTCACGCGCGGGGTTGAAGCCGGACTCAAATCCGAACACACCAAGTATTGGCAAGCAGGTTACGAACTCGGCCAAGAATTGGGCAACCGAGAGACCAAAGAACTGGTTAAGGATGCTCCGACTAATCCCGGCGATCCGCTCTTCCTCAGAGATACTTTGCACGGTCACAAGGGCGACGCCCAGGATGAGAAAGATAAAAGCGCGGAGTAAGCTCCGTGCGATCTGGTGAAATAGCCTTGGGCGATTTCCTACCATCTGCCAAAAAACCAAAATTCGCGCAGTTCGTTAGCAACAGGCTCTCGTTGCCTCAGCAAATAAACTACTCGCCTGCCACTGTGCGCAGCGAGCGCGCTAGAACTGCGTCCACGTCGAGATACGGCCTGCGCGCAACGCGCTCGGGACGCGAATCATTCCGTTTGTCGGGCTTCGCGTGATAAGTCCGAATGACAGCGCGTGGACGCTCTTGCTTTTTTTGATCGTCCTTGACCTCTGTCGAAGTATTTCGTGTCATGATTTTCCTTTCCGTAGCGGGGCGGCGGTTTCTAATCTGGGTGCTCCGGAGGTGGCAGACTGTCCTTGAACAAACTATCAAAAGCCGGCAATGATTCGCTGTGATCACGCTCTTGAAACTCAACGACCCAGGAGCGCACCGCCCTGGACCATCTATTCGCGCCCGCAGGTAATTTGACGAAAGCAGGTTTCGGTAAGAGACCCTCGTGTCGTTTGATAAGTCTTACGGTTGTTCTATTCATTCCTCGAAATCTTTCGGAACGGAATTGGAATAACAAAACTTGAAAGGGTGAGGCTTTCAAGACTCTCTGTCGCGTTTCGCCAATATGTCGGATTGACGTCGCAGGCAGAGTTGTTTGGGCGCGGGGTTGACTTCGTCACACGTCTCTGAGGTAGCACACATAGGGCAATCGATCATGCTGCGCGCGGCCCATCCATGAAAGAAGGCTGCAGAGTATTTCTTCGTACAAATGGGATCACTCGCGCCGTTGGCTTTGCCGCATGCTTAACGAACTGGGTGACCGTGCTAATCAGACTGTTGATATCCGGTTTGACGATATAAGCCGTGGCGCCGGCGTCGATTGCGCGCTTCCGGTCTGTTTCACGTGCGGCGCCCGAAAAGAACAGAATCGGCGCGGAACGGTCGATAGCCCGAATTCGCCCGCACAATTCCAATCCGTCAATCTCTGGCAACCGCGAATCGAGCAGGTATAAATCGAAATGCTCCGCTCGCATCGCCGATAGGGCTTGGGTAGCGCTGGCTACGGTTTCCGTCTCGATCTCCTCGAGTCCGAGCAGCACCGTTAACATTTCGCGAGAGTCTTCATCGTCCTCGACGCAGAGAACTCGCGGTCGGGTCTTGTCTTGCATGGAACCTCCGGGAAATTTCGGGCTGTCAGCGGTTGAATCGCGACAAGCCTATAGCAGGTATTGGCGAACGTCTGTGTGTTGTCACACATATAGACAACGCCTTGGGTTCTGAAAACGAGATGCGCAGCTCGTTGCGGCTATGTGTGTGCTGCCGCACAGACCACCCTCTCTCATTGCCTTATCATCACGGCAGTCGTTCTTTAGACAAACCACTCTCGACACCCGGGACCGGGCCTGCGACCTCTTTCTTGTGCCGTCTGTAGTACCCAAGGCCGACTTCAGAGGAATAAAACCGAATGTTACATATCGATCTAATAACCATAAGCATGCTGATATCGAGCCGGCAACAGAGCTCGGCTTTGTCTTTTGCGGCCTGGATCGTTATCGGCCTGATCGTCGGCTTTATCGGCAGCAAAATTCTAAACAAGACCGGTCACGGCCGCCGTCGCGATTGCCTGCTGGGAATTCTTGGCGGAATCGTCGGCGGTTTCCTTTCAAATCTGCTCGGCAAGTCGACCGGGCCAGGCGTGGACGTTTACAGCATGCTCGTAGCCGCAGTCGGCGCCGTGGTGTTCATGTTGGTCTATCACGCGCTGTTTCGACGAAAGCGTTTTCTTAGCATGAGGTACCTACGCCGTTGATGGCAGCGAAGAAACTGCAAGCACGAAGGTCAAGCCGCCTTTCATAATTAGTTGATTTCAAGAAGGGAAATTTTATGGATTCGAATGAAGAAACAGTACAAAAGCGTGTCGTGGTCAATAGCCCATATCAGCGCAGCGAGGTCCTTACCGAGAGAACTGAGAGGGGCCCGCAGGAACCGCGCTACTCAACGGGCTCAATTGCCATCGTGGCGGTGATCGCAATTGCGGCTGTCGCCATTGTTCTCTACATAGTAGTCAACAGGAACGCGAATGAAGCAGCCAACCGAAACGCGAATCTGGACGTAGCGAGCCAGGCGCGCCAACCAGCTACGACAGTTCCACAACCGGCGCAACAACCGGTAATTATTCAGCAGCCGGCGCAACAGGCGCCCGTGATCATTCAGCAACCTGCCGAGCCAAGTCAGAGGCAGAACACAAGCGCGAATGATGACGCCGCCATGCAGGACATTGCCACTAAGAAGTTGGCGGAGGATCCGAATATGACTGGCGTGGTGATGACGATCACGGAGGCGCGGGTTGTCTTAACTGGAACCGTTAACTCTGCAGCCACAAAGGCTAAGGCGGAACAGGTAGTGAAGGGTGTTCGAGGCGTGAAAGCAGTAGACAATCAAATTGTCGTCACGGGTTAGTAGCTCGAGCAAACTAGAAAAAAGATGGGAACCAAATGAGAAATTGTACGCAGTGCAGAGCCTTGAAGCCGGTTACGGAATTTACCTGCGACGACACAGTTTGCAGAACGTGCCGAAAGATGACAGGCACTAGTCCGGGCGACTTGGCTAAGTAGAATACTACGACGAGCAATCAAAGGAGCTTGTGCTCTGCGCCTTAGTTCATCCATCGCAGTTCAGAAGTGTCCCGCTTGCCCTATCAATGGCGCGGGTTTAGCAAAAGGAGAGTGAAACAATGTTGTGGACAATCTTAATCATTCTGGTGGTCTTGTGGTTACTCGGGTTCATTGGTCACTTCGGTGGCAACCTGATTCACGTCTTGATTGTGGTCGCCGTGATCATATTGATTTACAACCTGGTCTCTGGCCGTCGCGGCTAGGGCCTAAAGCGCGGTCACGCAAGAGACTTACGAGAGGAAAGCGCCCTCACAAAATTGTGAGCGTGTGGTTTTCACTTCGCTCGCCCGGACCTCTTTAGCTCTTGAAGAGGCCACTTAGATAGTACAGAAGCGGGAGGAAGTAATGAACCTATCAGCATTCAACGCAAGAGATTTAGCCATCATCGTAGCCGTCGCGACGATTGGGGTGGGGGTGATTGTCGCGGCCATTGCAACGTGGCTTTCTCTACGAAAGCGCCGGACCGAAAGACTGCGCACGCAGTTTGGCGGCTCTGAATACGACCGCGCTGTTAAGGAAGACGGGAGCCGGCGGCATGCGGAGGCCGGACTCAACGAGCGGACAGCGCGAGTAGCGAGTTTGAATATCCGACCGCTCACCCCAGGTGATCGTGCGCGCTTCGGAGAGTCATGGAGCAGAGTCCAGGCGCGGTTTGTTGACGGCCCTGGAGGTGCAGTTACCGAGGCCGATCAGTTGCTTCGCGATGTCATGTCCACACGTGGCTATCCGGTAAGTGACTTTGAGCAGCGGGCAGCAGACATCTCCGTGGATCATCCGTTGGTTCTTGAGAATTACCGGACGGCCCACGACATCGCGCTCCGTCAAAAAACGGGGCAGGCCAACACCGAAGATCTGCGCCAGGCGATGATTCATTACCGGACGCTGTTTGAGGAACTGGTGGGCCAGCCAGAGTTGGCCCGCGTGAAGACTGCGGCCTGAACCGACTCGCCTACATTGATATTGTTGGAGAGTGGAGAGCGAACCACTTTCAATCGACAAGAATGGAGGTTCCCGATGCCATCCACAAAACAAGTCCAGACGGGCGAAGTCCGTATGGTTGACACCGCGCTCGCAGAGACCGACAACGTTATCGCGCTCAAGGGCGCTCAGGAATGCGTCGCGCCCCACGCGAAGGATGACCCCGCACTGCGGACTTCAGAGATTCGTTACCGGCGGCTCTTCGAATCCGCCCGCGACGGCATCCTCATTCTCAATGCCGCCTCTCTAAAAATCACCGACGTGAATCCATTTATGATGGAGTTGCTGGGTTACTCACGCGACGAATTTGTGGGAAAGGAGCTTTGGGAAATCGGCTTGTTCAGCGATAAAGAAGCGAGCCAACAAGCGTTTAGAGAATTGCAGTTGAAAGGCTACCTTCGCTACGAGAATTTGCCGCTGCAAACGACTGACGGAAAGCTCCGGGAAGTAGAGTTTGTCAGCAATGTCTATGACGAAGACCGTCATCCAGTTATTCAATGCAATATTCGCGACATCACGGACCGCAAACAAGCTGAGGCAGAACGCAGGGCACTGTTGGCCAGCGCACAGGCGGCGCGCGCAGAGGCGGACACAGCTAACAGCATCAAGGATCAGTTTCTCGCCACGGTTTCACACGAATTGCGTACTCCACTGACTTCGATTCTCGGCTGGTCACAGATGCTCATCACCGGCAAACTCGACGAGCCAGAGTCAAAACGCGCCCTTGAGACCATCTTGCGCAACGCCCGCGCACAGAAAGAGATCATTGACGATCTGCTCGACATCTCGCGGATCATCACGGGCAAGCTTCGCCTCGACGTAAGTTCGGTGGAAATGAACCGCGTGATCGAAGGGGTCGTTGAAGGCGTGCGGCCGGCAGCGGATGCCCGAAACATTCAGCTTCAGACCAAAATTGATCCGCGCACAGGTCCGATCTCCGGCGACCCCGAACGGCTGCAACAGATCATCTGGAATCTGTTATCCAACGCGATCAAGTTCACACCCGAAGGTGGGCGCGTTGACGTGCGGTTGGAGCGCAGCGACTCCCAGGTTGAAATCACCATCAGGGACACGGGACAAGGGATCGATCCCGAGCTTCTACTGCACGTCTTTGATCGCTTCCGTCAGTTCGACTCATCGAGCAGACGCAGGCACGGCGGGCTCGGACTCGGCCTCTCCATCGTGCGTCAGTTGGTTGCGCTGCACGGCGGGACGGTGACGGCTGAAAGTGCGGGCGCGGGAGCGGGCACCACCTTCAAGGTCATGCTCCCGGTGACACGCGCACAGCCCGATATTAGTAAGACGGTAAAGGTTTCACCAACAATTCGCGATGGTAGTAACGCGACGGAGTCAGAGCCGTCGCTTGATGGTCTTCGGGTGCTCGTAGTCGATGATGAACGTGACGCACGCGAGTTTGTTGCTGCGGCGTTGATGGTGCGGGGTGCCGAAGTCGTGTCGCTTGGATCGGCCGTTGAAGCTCTGGCAGAAATGGAACGACGACCATTCGATCTGCTGCTAAGCGATATCGGCATGCCGGAGATGGACGGTTACTGGCTGATCGATAAGGTACGTCGGCTTCCCGTACAGCGCGGAGGCAAAATTCCAGCGGTAGCGTTGACAGCATACGCTGGAATCGAAGACCGCCGACAAGTGCTCCTGGCTGGTTACCAATTGCACATTTCAAAGCCCGTCGAACCCGGCGAATTGACATCCATGGTGGCCAGCCTTGCAGAGCGAAACGCCAAACCGGTAGCGATAGCGCAGGCAACGAACCCAAAGCAACTGAATTGAAGAAGCTCAAACTAGGCAGATCAAGCATAGTCACCATCGGCATCAAGTTTGGATCGAGTGATCGTTGGTAACTGTTTCGCTTGCTTTTATGTGAAGCCGGAGTGCGCGAAGTAGGTTTCTTGAGATCCACTTCTTCCTTGCAGACGTCGAAAATGCGGAATGGAAACTACACTTCCATCTATACTGATCAGCCGTTCGGCCCACGAGACTCCGCGCGCCTTAGTTGTACTCAGACGAACAACGACTAGGCCATGCGCATGCTTGGTCGATCTTCGGTTATGTGTGCTGGCGCACAGACTTCCACTTCTTTTTGTCTTACGCTGATTTGAAATTCACCATCCGACATCAGGCAGATAGTGGGAGACATCGTCTTGTGCCGTTTGTTGTCTTTGCACAACGTATCGGAAACAAGGAGCAATCCCATGTCAAGAACCACGGCGCTTCGCGCGCCACCAACTAACCGTCTGCTCGCCGCCCTGTCGCAGGATGAATATCAAAAGCTGTTACCCGACCTCAAAGAGTTCCCTCTGATCTTCGGAGAAGTAATCCATCGGCAGGGCGCTCTGGTGCGTCATGTCTATTTCCCTACAAGCGGAATTGTCTCGCTGCTCGCCGATGTGGACGATGGCGGCACCCTCGAAGTGGGAATTGTTGGCCGTGAAGGCATGGCCGGCATGTCTGTCTTCATGGGCGTCAAAACCTCGCCCAATCGAGTTCTGGTGCAGGGCGCGGGCTCTGCGTTGAGAATGAAGGCGGACACATTGCGAGGCATGACCGACAATGACGGTTCGCTGTCGCGTCTGTTGCGACGCTACTCCTACTCACTGTGGGTCCAGCTATCTCAGTCTTCTGTCTGTAACTTGTTCCATCCGATTGACGCTCGTCTGGCACGTTGGTTATTAATGACTCGCGACCGAATGAGCACGAACGAGTTTCCGATTACGCAAGAATTACTGTCCAGTATGCTGGGAGTGCGACGCGAGGCCGTAAATCAGGCTGCCGGGAGACTTCAACAGGAACGTCTAATTAGTTACACGCGTGGAGCGCTCACGATTCTCAAGCCCGCCGGTCTGACTGCCCTGGCCTGTAAGTGCTACCGGATAATCAAGAAGGAATACGACAGCGTCCTCTAGAACTAGCCTGCCCTATCCATCCAGATACTGCCCTATCCATCCAGACAAAAGCGAAGAAGGCCGATGACCAGGTCAATCGGCCTTCTCGTGATTGGCACACATCGAATACTCAACTGAGAATTCGTTGCGCCTGGTTAAGCGTGAGGTTGTTCCCTTACGAACTATCTGCTTGGCGCACTCGACCGAATCGTCAGTTCCGTGCCCGTCGGGAGATCGAGGTTGTCTTTGCCGGTAACATAAACCGAACCAGCTCCGCCCGCGGCGCCGATGACTCCACCGATCGCTGCGCCTTTGCCGCCGCCGGCAATTGCGCCGATGATTGCGCCGATTGCAGTGCCGATGCCTGCGCGCGTGACCGTTTGAGTGGTCTGGTTGTCACCTTGCGCGCTGCCTTCGTTATCAACTTTGACCGTGTCGTTATTCTGAGTCCGAACTCCGGTGAGTATTCCGGCGAACCGATAGGTTTGACCGTTCCGCAAACGGATCGAATCAAAGTTGAGTGTCATTCCGGATCGGCCGGTAAGGCTTCCACCCTTATTAACACTACCCACCGTGCCTTCGATAACCGCGCCGTCGTATTGACCATTGTCGCGCACAGTCATCGTAAACGGATCGCCCTGCTTGGCATCCCTTGTAGTCAGATCATTGTTCAGCACGGCGACGACAGTTTCACCGTCGTTCATAATAAATGTGCGGCCGTTCCCACCAGTGTTGGACGTGCTCGAGCCGTCGTAGATGTTCCACTGCGGAGTAGCAGAGGTACGGTCATAGACGCTGTTTACTATGACCGGTTGGTTCAATCGGTCTGAATAGATTTCGCGCCGGATGCGCAAACGGTTGCCGTTGTCGATCGACTCGAAAGTAACGTTGAAATCATTCTCTCGATAGCCGGTCGATTTCACGATTAACTGGTCCCCGTTCAAACTTCCGCTAACGCGGCTCGATCTGCCGTTGAGTTCCTCTTGACGCTCGACACCATCCGCTTCGAACGTGGACTGCGGCGCGCGTGACGAAGCCATCGTCATGGTCGAGCCACGACGTTCAATTGCGAGCATCTCTGGCGATTCCAGTCGCGCGAACATTCGATCATGGACACTCTGTCGTTCGGTGTTGGAAAGGCTGCGAGTCACGCGATCGGCAATATCACGAGGATTGTCGCTGCGTGATGGATCCAACTTGAACGTGCCGGTCAATCGACTATCGGAGTTATAGCCTGTCTGCGGGCCGCGCTGACCCTGTCCGTTCTGCCAATTCGTGGAGATGTTGAATGCTGTGGCTAACGTGTCCAGGTCCCCGCGCAGATTCGACCAATCATTCTGCGCCTGGTTGGTGAGCCGGTTATTGGTCATGTAGGTGTCAATCGGCGTCGCCCGCCCGAGAACGCGTCCGACAAAGTCGTTAACCGGTTGTCTGGCGTCGAACTGATTGCGCAACTGGTCCGTCGCGTTCTTGAGGTCGCCAACCGCAACCAGCATGGTGCGTTCCTTGCCTGTCTGGCTGTAACGATTTCGATCAAACGCTCCGTTAAGACTTGCGCGGAACGTAGTGCCGCCACTTTCAATGCGCCGAATTAGCTGATCTAGTTCGCTATCGGAGAGTCGCCCTGTATTCACTTGGCGGGTAGAGTCATTCGACGGAAGAGTCTGTCGGGCCCATCGCCAGTTCACGCCATAAGCATTGGCCAGCGCGTTCAGATCGGTTTGAACTGCTGCCCAATCATTCTGCGTTTGGACGTTCAATCGATTACGCGTCATAAAACCATTAATGAGCGACGCTTTTTGCAAGACGTTCTGAACGTCTGTCGGCCCCGCCTGACGACGAGCGAAACGGTCACTGAACTGATCAATGGCGCTTGAGAAAGCAGGCTCGAACGAGTTGATGTCATTTTGCGGCCGCGTCTCGTCGATCCCAGCGTTGACGAGAGCTATGTTCAGACTGTTGTGGAACCTGTTGGAGCTTCGCTCCAGTCGTTGAAGTATGGCGCTGACCTGACGGTTGGCGATACGATTTGGTTGTCGCTGACCCTGCGCGCTTATGCCGATTAGGCCGACCGCAAACAGAAACAGCGCTGACAAGATGCGTTTTGATTTATTCATTTTTTCCTTTCAGCTTCGTATGGAAGCTGCTATCAAGTTTTTCCAAACACACGTCCACGGACATTAGTCACACCAAAGAACAATGATTTTGATTCTTGGAGCTGCCGTAGACGCGGAGACAATTTCCTCTCGCTACAGCCCTCTTTCAGGAATTTACAGACGGCTCAAGAAGAAGGTTGCTGGCCCGGTCCGAGATATCGAAAGGTAATTTCTAAAGTAGAGCTAGTGAGGTTTATAACATGTGAGCAAATGCGGGTCTGTGCGCTACCACACAAAGGGGAGACTCGCAAACATTGCAATGAGATTAGGAAGTTAATGGTGCCGAAGGGGGGACTCACCAACCCTTCTCCTTTACTAAGCTTTCGGGGCTTTTTTGATTTTCCTCAGTATTCTGACACTTTGCGTGCCCGCACTATGCACACCATTCGCACCAACCGGATTATTTTGTGACTCAGATGTGACTCCAAGTTCCCAAGTCTGATGAGCGGCGCTGTGCGTGGAGAGAGAGACAAGAGTGAGGGTTGGTAGACGCGACCGCACTTGAACCGCCCACCCCTGGGAGGCGGCGTTCGACTGAGCTAGTCGCCGATGCTTTCCTGAGCCCCTACCCAAACCGACAAGGCGCTTCCGACAGGCGCGCGATAACTTCCGAGCGCCGCAAAGCTATCAAACAACTTGCCACAGTTGGACCGGCGCTTCGCGTCCTTTCACCTGCACTGCTCCGATAGGGGTCGCTTCGTAGATTTTGTCACTGACAGCCTGCCAGACCGTTTCCGAGATCAACAACTGAGATCCAAATTCCTTATTCAACTGCTCAATGCGCGACGCTACATTTACCACGTCGCCAATGACTGCATATTCCTTTCGTAGTGCCGATCCGATACTCCCAGTCACCGCTTCGCCAGCATGCAAGCCGATACCTACCCTGGTAGGCAACACTTTGGCCGCGGCCACCTCGTGCTCGACTCGTAAAATAATTTCGCGAGCTGCTTCCACAGCGTTTAAGCAATCGGTTCCGTTTGAAACCGGAGCGCCGAACACCGCCATGAATCCGTCACCGAGAAATTTGTTGATGATTCCATGATGGCGGTTCACGATTTCGATCATGAATTCAAAGAGCGATTCGAGATAAGCAACCACCGCCTCAGGCGTCCGCTTTTCAGCGAACGTTGAGAAATTCCTGATATCCAGAAACATCACGCAAACGCTGCGGTGTTCGCTTGCCAGATCGGGCTTCAAGGTCAGCAATTTCTCCATGACTAGTGGAGAAACATATTCCCCGAAGGTCCTCCGGATACGATTTCGCTCTTCCACCGTGGCGAACGAGTTAAAGGTGCGTTGCTTGATTTGAATTGTAACGAACCCCGTAACCACGCCAATGATCAACAGCAGAAGACCCCTGATTATGTGATGAGCCATGCTGGTAAGAATTGGCTCGACGGTCGCGTTCGAGGTTTCGTTGACAAAGTATAACGCCAGCATCGAGTACTCGATTGCCGCTACGGCGCCGGTGAACACGCACAACCTGGCATTTAGCCGCAACGCCGACAGCACGATGAAGACCGGATAAAGCAAGGTGACTGGGGTGAACAGCGCGTAGATCGGCCCCAGAAACAATGACCCAATCATCATCACCAAAGTGGGTATGCTGGTTTCGATAAACGAACTCAAGTACTGAATGAGACTAGAAGGATGAGCTTGTCTGCGGCTCAGTCGATCAATGACGACCCGTTCGACGACAAGACAGACCAGCGTCACTCCCATCAGCGTAATGAAGGTGATGATGAATCCCCTGAAGTTGCTGTGGAATGATTGCTGAAATTGTTCGAAGTCGAGCAGCGCGACAGTAAGGACGATCAGGAGTGCGCTGAGAATGACGCCGATCAAAATGGTCACCCGCAACCGGTCACTCTTAAGAATTTCGAGCGCGAACTCGCGCTCGAAAGCTTTCGGCGTCGTGCCGTGATCTTTGATTGATCGAAACGTCACTCCATCAAAACCTCAACTTGAGAAAGATGGTCGCCACACTTCCTGGCGGGCATGGTTGCATCGGCGCGATGCATTCGCCAGAGACAAGGTTTGGTTCAGATCCCTTCTGGGGGTCTTCGGGAGCGTCGGCGATAAACCTGACTACGATCTCGCGAGCGTCAAACAGCTTGCCCTTAATCGTCAGCTCTTTGATCGATTTTCTGTCGTTACTAAGCACCAGCTTTCCAGTTCCAGTCACGTTGCCGCTGAGCTCGCCGCCAGTGATTTTCAAGAGAATCTCATCAGGCGAAGAGTCGCTCGCCGACCACGTTCCCTCTGCTTGCAGCAGGAGATCTGAAGAAAGGTTGATGAGCACCGTGCCGTCCTGGCGGAGCACGACAAGCGCGCCAGTAAACTTTCGTTGTTCCAACGCGTCAGCGATCACACCATGTCCCTGTGCCTTTACCGTTAGGGCCTTAGAGTTTTGTCCTTGCGCGGATGCCGGAAGAAAGAATTGCGCGAACAGCAAGACGAGCAGTGTGGAGGGCCATCGCATTACTAGTCTTATTCTCTTCATAGTTGCCTCCAAGATTTGCGTTTCCTCCTGCACCTCATATCCATCGGGTCGCCCGCAGCCAAACGGGCGCCGTTGTTAAGAGCGTAGCCACAGCCAGGAAAACAATTGGACGACGTCGATGAAACGCCCTGACAATCAGCCCAATTCCCAGAGCCGTCTGCACCGCGCTAGCCCAGAAAATCTTTTCGTACAAGTCGGACGACCAATAATCAGATGAAGGCTCCACTGATAGAGATCGTAACGCGATCACGGTCAGCCCAAGCGCAAGTGGGATCAAAGAAATGGCGCCATAGGCTCTCGTGGAGTCTGAGAATGTCGTAAGCACGGCAAACAACAGAAACATCGACGGGATCAGCCCCAGCGTCAGTAGCAGCGTAGTCGTCATGGCTGCACCCCTTGAGTACCCTTTAGGGTGGGGGCCTCAGTTGTCGCCAATGGATCGGAAGAGTAATAGCGATTAGCGCGGAATCCACTGCTTCCACTTTTGATTGACGCAATCCACTGCTGGGCTTTTTGGGCGGCGACGATCAGGAGCAAGCTGAATCCGCCGCTAAGCAGGAGCAACATCGCGATGGCGACGTAGAGTTTTTGCAGCGGCAATTCGGCGATCCCCAGACCCCTTAATGAGATCATTTCAGTGATCGGCTTTGCCGGTGGGGTAACCCGGAGCTGACGGGGTGAAGGTTGCGCGAATTCCACACTTGCGGTTTCCGCTGCTGAGATTGCCGCTTCGATTCGCACGCGGTCCTCTTCAAGTAAATCCCATTGTGTTTGTAATCCGTTTCGCTCGATGGTCAGGAGTTTGCGGCGGTGTTCGCGTAACTCCTCGGGCCGCGTAGAGCCGATTCCCGCCAACGCGCGCTCAATCGATTCTGGTTTCAACTGGTCTTCGACTTCCTCAAGACGCATTCGCAACCGTGTCTCTTTTGATTCAAGCTCGATTAACTGTTGTCTGAGTGTTGCAGCCGTTTCGCGACCCGAGGGCGGTTGAGCTGCCACAGTTGCGGCCAGGCCAAAGGCAATTATGATTGAAACCAACGCAACGGCTTGTTTGACGATTGGCACCGCGCCAAGCTTACCGGCTGAGTTGCCGCTTTGCGCCGGTTGAACGGCTTCAGGATTCCTGGGTAGCCATCTATTGGCCCAGCCGCGTTTCTTGTCAAACTCTCTGAGAGTGTTGGCCGCTCCACCACTCTTCTCCGCGTACTGCCGCCGACGATGCCTTTCAATGGCCGCTCTAAAAACTATCTGAATGAAAAGGCGAAGCATTAACACTGCATTAGCTGCCATCATCACATAGAGCAATATGAGTCCCAGTCTTTGTCCGGTATTCATCGCGTCACCTCGTTACTTCTTTTCGATTAGAAATTTCATCCCGAATTTGCGGCCGACGCCGTTGTAGAAACCGCCAAAGTCGTCGCTGGCCAGATTCCCCTGATAGTCGCGAGGATTGAAGTGATTGGTCACGTTGAAGACCTTCACCCCGACGCTAAAGCGATACTTCTCTTTGAAGCGCCCGGGCGCCGACAAACTCTTCATGACCTGCATGTCGAGCGACGCAAAGGTCGGGTAGCGGCCCGCGCGATTTCGTTCCCCGACGAAGTTGCGATCCTCGTCAATGTTAGAGAGCGGAAAACCGTTGCGGAGATCGAGCACCGGGGTGACAGTAATCCCGTACTTCACCGCGAAGTTGCCCCAAAAGACGAACCGGTTCGGCGCGTCGTATTGCAGAAGCGAACGTTCGTTCGGGCGGATGATTGGATTCTGAAAATTGCCGAAGTACGAGTTGAAGTCATTCAGATCGCCGATGGCTTTCGAACGCACATAAGAAGCATTCAATTCGTCATGACGAAATGTGTAGCGCGTTGTAACCTGAAACTCTCGATAACGCGACTTGCCGGCGTTGCTCAAGGACACAATGCCTCCAGAGCCAATCGGATCGAGGATGTACTCACGCGTGGCTTGACGCTGTTGATAACCAACGCGGACAAAGAGGTTCTTCATCCACTCTCGGTCTAATTCAATATTCCAATTCACGCTACGCGGTGTCAGGTACTCTCCGTTTTGTAGCACCAGGCGTTGCCGTTGACTGCCCAGCACTTGCCGTCCATCCGCGCCATACTGTGTGATGAGGCGTTCCTGCAATTGCGGGAAGGTCGCGATATTCAAATCGATCTGGTCATAGAACAAACCAATGCCGCCGCGTATTACCGTGCGGCCATCACGCAATGGCGCGAAGGCAATCGCAAGGCGTGGCGAAATGTTGTTTGTGCTCGCGATATTGTCGCGATCAAGACGGACGCCATATTCCAGCGTGAGTCGGTCGTTGACCGTCCACTTGTCTTCGAAGAAGGAAGCGAACTCAGTCGTGTTCCGACTCAGCGCCCCCTGGCCCACAAAATCGATCTGTTGGCTGCGGGTGCCGTCACGACGCAGGACGCGCACGGTGTTGCTCGTGTTACGCCCATCAAACGTAGTGTGGGTCATGCCGATGCCGACTTTCATGAAATGCGTGCCTGCGAATTTTGGCGGCTCGAAGTTGTAGATTTCGAGCACGTCCAACCGCGTGCTCCGCCGGTGCTGGCTATTGTAGAAACTGCCGGTGTTCACATCCGGGGTGAAATTCATCACGCCTTCGCCGGAACTTGGGAACACGTCCGCATCAAACTTCTTCAGACTGAAGTACGATTCGAGCACGGCCTTGCTGCTCATAATCCGTCGCTCGTTCACGGCCCAGAAGAAACCACGCTGCTTGTAATTCGGCGTGACCTCTTGCGGATTGAACGTGTTGAGTCCGACGTATCCCAACTTCTCCGGGAATAATGAAAAGGTGCTGGTGAGGTGGTTGCTGGGGTTGATGTCCCAATCGATTTGGGACACGGAATCGAGACTTTCAAGTTTGGTGTCGCGCTTGTCCGATGGCAGGCTCTCGATCGGCGTGCGCACAAATCGATATTGGAACGATTGCATGAACCATAACTTGTCTTTCTTGATCGGACCACCGAATGCAAGTCGTGGCGTAAACGCCTCGACTCCGGTCCACTTGCCACCGCGTCGCGCAAAGCGCGGAAAGAAACTCTGAAGATCGAAGGTGTACTTGTTTGTGCCGGAACGGGTTTCGACAGCCGTGACCCCGCCGGTGAACTTGCCATACTCAGCCGCGTAGGGATTCGTCAGCACCTGCGCCGATTCGACCGCTTCAATTGGCAGATTGATCGCAAACGCGCCAGTGACCGGATCGGTAACGTTCGCGCTGTTGACGGTCATACCACTCTGGCTGGGGCGCGCTCCGTTCATCGCAATCTGCCCGTCCGGCCCACGAATCACTCCCGGCACCAGCGGCAGCGCATCGAGCAACTGCTCGTTTGGCAGCGGTAACGCTTGCAGATCGGCCTGTTTGATAGTAGGGGCGGGCGCTGTCTCGCTCGTCTGGACGCCTTGTCCGGAATTCGAGGAGGTGACCGTTACGGTAGCGGTTACATCGGCAACTTCGAGCTTGATGTTTTCGACCGCAGTCTCGCCGGCGCGAATAGTGATGGCTTTGCTCGTCGTCTTGAATCCTTGAACGGTCGCTTCGAGCGTGTAGTCGCCAGGAGACAAGTTTGTAAATTGATAGTTTCCCTCATCGTCGGACACAGCGTCCAAACTCTGTGTTGACGCTTTCAGCTTCAGGCTCGCGCCGGGAACGCTGTATGACTGCCCGTCAGGCGCTAAAGTCGCAACCGCGCCGCGAAGGGTGCCTGTCGCAAGGGGGGCAGGTTGCGCGCTGGTAATGCCGCTGAATATGACAATCAAAAATAACGACAGCAGAGCCGCTACAAGTGTGTGATTATTTCTTGGGGTCATCTCTTTGTCCTCACTTCGTCGTGTACAAGTGCAACAGGTGTTCCAGCGCAAGCTGCCCATTCTTTGCGCAAAATTGAGAATTGTGGTTCGTGATTTCACGAGGCCTCGTAGAATTACGGAGACACCTGTCTCATTTAAATTGATATTTCTTGATGCCCAAGGCGAGTATTTGCGAATCAAGAGTGGTTCCCGCGATGTTGAGGCGAGCAGCAGCGCCGTTAGGTCCGTAAACCTTGCCACGAGTCTCGCGCAGGACGGTTTCGATTTGAGTTCTGCGATCCGATCCACCTGATCCATTCTCGGCGACAGACGCACTGCCGTGGCACGGCGGCACCAGCCTGCCGGGATCAACCCGCAGGACTTCGTTGTCAGCCAGAATCACCGAGCGTTCAATGATGTTCTGTAATTCACGGACATTCCCGGGCCATGAGTATTGCTGCATCGCGGAGAGCGACCGCCTCTCGATCCGCGTAATCTTTTTGCCCATGCGCCCCGCCACACGGCCCGCGAAGTAATCAACCAGCAGCGGAATGTCTTCGAGTCGTTCGCGCAAAGCCGGCACGCGAATCGGAAACACATTCAGTCGATAAAAGAGGTCCATGCGGAAGCGGCCGGCACTGACTTCGTGATGCAAGTCTTTATTGGTTGCGGCAATCACGCGCACATCTGTTTTGATCGTGCGGTTGCCGCCTACTCGCTCGAATTCCTTCTCTTGCAGCACGCGCAACAGCGCCACCTGAATCTCGGGACTCAGTTCGGCGATCTCATCGAGAAAGATCGTGCCGCCGTTGGCAACTTCGAAGCGACCAATGCGTTGCTGCAGCGCGACAGTGAATGCGCCTTTCTCGTGGCCAAATAACTCACTGGCGACCAGCTCGCTTGGTAAGGCGGCGCAATTCACTTTTACTAACGGGCGATGAGAACGATCTGAGTTACGATGAATCGCTTGCGCTACTAACTCCTTGCCCGTGCCGGTCTCGCCAAGCAGCAGGACGGTCGAGTCCCATGCAGCGACTTTTTTGACCAGTTCCAGCACGTCTGTTAGCGCGGGACTGTTACCAACGATCTGATCAAAATTAATCTCATCGCGAATCTGATTGACCTTTAGCTGGCCAGCTGTGCCTTGGGTTTTCAAGAGTTCTCGATCCGCCGCTCGTTCTTCGAAAGTAAGTGCGACGTCGGCGTCAGTCCGACTCCCCGGAATTCGGCGGCGAGTTCGTATCGACAGCACGTTGTCAGCGAATGGAAATTGGTGGTTCGCTTCGGGGAAAGCAGTTGCGCTCGCGAATTGTGTGCTCATTTCGACTCCTTTTGCTTTGCGCAGATTGTGCGACGAGATGCGATCCGCAACCACTCCTAAAGAGTCACGCGTTCGACCACAACGGCAGGCTTGGCGATCTCTTCAGAGTCGTGGCGCAGACCCTTTCGGAAACTCGGATTACTCGAAAGAGTGCAGTTGAAATTGAGTGTGATTAGCTAAGAGACGGAGGCAGGAAGGTAAACGCGAGGCAGGTCCGTTAACGGAGCAATCAAATGCCTTATGTCAGCAAAACTGTTTTGGATGGAGGCCGAACTTTTTCATCCTGGAGAGGAGTGTAGTCCGATTTAGTCCGAGGCGCGCGGCAGCTCCATTATCGCCACCTACACGACCCCTGGTTTCGGTGAGTGTGCGGACGATCGCGTGGCGCTGGCGCTCGGCATGCTCATCAACGGCACTAGTCCTCACATTGAGAGCGTGCATAGTCTCTTTCACGATTTGGGTAATTTCTTTGAAGCGTCGCGGACCAGCTGGCTGCATAAATTCATCTGAGCAAACTCTGTGAAGCTCAGCAAGCGGAACGTCTAAAGATGTTCCCCGCGTGAGGATCACCGCACGCTCGATGAAGTTTGCCAGCTCGCGCACATTACCCGGCCAATCACATTGAGCTAGGGCGTGCATCGTGGCCGTCGGAATGGTTTCGATCCGCTTCTCCATTTGCCGAGCGAACTTCTGCGCAAAGTAGCGAACAAGTAGCGGGATGTCTTCCTGGCGTTCGTGCAATGGCGGAATGCGAATCGGAAAAACATTCAACCGATAGTAGAGGTCGCTGCGAAATTCACGGGCTGAAATCATCCCCTCTAAATCGCGATTCGTTGCCGCGATCATCTGCACATTTACTTTTTTCGTGCGCGTGCTGCCCAGGCGCTCGAATTCGCGTTCCTGCAAAGCGCGCAAGAGCTTTGGTTGAATTTCCAGCGGGACGTCTCCTACCTCGTCGAGAAATAGGGTGCCCTGGTCCGCGAGTTCCAGCCGTCCCATCTTCTGACTGATGGCGCCTGTGAACGCGCCTTTTTCGTGACCAAACAATTCACTCTCGAATAGCCCAGTGGGAATCGCTGCACAATTCAGCTTCACGAACGTGCGGTCTTTCCGCCGGCTGTGATCGTGAATCGCGCGGGCGATGAGTTCCTTTCCCGTTCCGGTTTCGCCGAGGAGCAGCACCGTCGAATCGCTCGGAGCGACCGTCTCAACCATTTCCAGCACGTGTTTGAGCGCCGCACTGTCGCCCACGATCTGATCGAAGTTCAGCTCGCTTCGTAGCTCTTCTTCGAGATAGAGCTTCTCTTGCGCGAGTTTGTCTCTGAGTTCGGAAATTTCGCGGAACGTTAAGACGTTGTCTTCGCGGCGCATTTCCACGTCAACACGCTCACTCTCATCGTCCATCAAAGATAGTCCGCGACGGTTTTGAATCGACACCACCTTGGCACGGATTGGAAATAGGCGCTGCCGCGAATGAAAATCAGTTATGTTGGAAACGCTGGCGGTAGCTGTGCTCATTTCTTGTCGGTCCTTTCGTGATCTTGCGGTGGATTGTGCACGAAGGCTCGTTCAGCGACGACGCCGAAAGGGTCGCGCGTTTCACAAGAACGGTAGGCCTGGTGATCTCTTTGGAGTCGTGGCAGAGGCTCTTTAGGACGCGGCAAACTTCAACGGATGGATCAATAGAAGAGACGCTGTCCGAGAATGGAAGGATATCAAGACAGACCGAGTTCTCTCAGGAATTACAGAGTTCGATCGATGACTGGGCATTAAGGAGTGAGTGAGACTTAACTATTCTTCGGGGCGCCGAATCTCAATCCGCTTCCATCCGAAACGTCTAGCGTCTACCGACCAAGTTCCGGCGCCCAGCAGCGCCAGGGCGACGCCGAGGCTCGACAACAAAACACTCACCCAAGGATCGCCATTGTGTGAGAAGGCAAGCACTGATTCGATGATCGCCAACATCACTCCGGCGACGGCCGTCCATGAGCCCAGCAGCAGAAGCAATCCTATCCCGGCCGCAATTACGTGCGGCGCCGTCGTCGGTACCGAGGCGCGGTCGTGGAGTTCTGCAACCCGCAAAATAAGCGCGGCCGCGACCGCCATGCGGAATAGCAAAAGGCCCACGCCGGGTAGTCCGTACATGTGTGTGGAGAACAGACGTCGCATCGCTGACAGGTTACAAGAGGCCAAAACCTGCCGCACGCCCTAAACGGTATTTTTTAACGCCCTTTCGGGTGAACTAAAGTTCAATGATCCCGCGTTTAATCGCAATCGTAACTGCCTGCGTGCGGTCATTGGCTCCCAGCTTGGCAAGGATATTTCTGACTTGACCCTTGACGGCATCTTCGGTGACCGAGAGCGACGCGGCGATTTCCTTATTGGTATTGCCCTCGGCGATCAGACTCAGGACGCGAACTTCCGCCGGAGACAACGCTTCCTCGGCGACGTGCTCGGCGAGCTGAAAAGACACCTCCGGCGAAATGCTCTTTCTGCCGGCATGAACTGCGCGGATCGTATCGAGAAGCTCTTTGTGCAGACTATTTTTCAAAAGGTAAGCGCGGGCGCCGGCTTGGAGAGCGCGCATCGCTTGCACGTCACCCGTGTAGGTGGTCAGCACAATGATGCGCGCGTCAGGAAATTCTCCCCGGATCGCAATCATTGCGTCGAGGCCGTTCATCTCAGGCATCTGCAAATCCATCAGCGTTATATCTGGTCGATGCGCACGAAACTGCTGAATTGCTTCGAGGCCGTTCGCAGCTTCCGCTACCAATGCCATATCTGACTCATCTTCAATCAGCGCTGAGATGCCTTGGCGCAGGATCGGATGATCGTCCACTGTCAGTATGCGAATCTTCTTGGAATCATCACTCATGGCTCTTTGCTCCGTTTACTTCGACCGTTCCTCGAAAGAACTCGTGACCACCAGGACCGCCGGGCGGACTTCTCATAGGCGATGGCGCCGGGTATGTTCAGCTCGATCTGCGTACCGGAATCGAACCGGCTCCAGACTTCCAGCCGCCCGCCCACGATTTCGGCCCGCTCGCGCATGCCGTGCAATCCGAAATGGCCGGCGTGCCCCCGCCGAATGGTCTCCTCATCGATGCCCTTGCCGTCATCCCGAACCCGTAAGCAGAACTGCCGCTTGTCGTATCGGATCTCCACTGTGATCCGCTGGGCATGTGCGTGCTTGAAGGCGTTGCGCAACGCCTCGCCCGCAATGCGGTATGCCTCGTCACGCGCCATGGGGTTAAGGTCGCGCGGGGCACCTCCCACCTCCACAACAATGCTGGGAGAATCAACCTTTGATGTATTGCTAGTGATTTCCTTTCCCATGGCAATGATGCCGTTGGCCAGATCGTTCGTCGCGAACGTCGACGCGCGCAAACCCCGCACGGCATCGCGGCCCTCAGCGATCGCTGCAGCCCCCTGATCGATCGCGCTGTCAAGCCTCTGCTTGGCTTCGTCGGCACGCGCGGGAAGAAGTTTCGAGGCTGACTGGAACCTAAGCAACAGGCCTTGAAAGCTTTGCAGCAGCGTGTCGTGCAGTTCGCGCGCGATGCGGGTGCGCTCAGCGACACGAGCATCCAGCGTCATCTCAAACTCGTGATGCAATTGCCGGACTCGGAACTGGTAGGCTGCCCACAGCAACCCCAAAAAGGCGATTACACACAGGGCCCGAAACAAGTTCGTCTTCCACCATGGCGGAAGGACTGTAAGGTGAAGCGCAACCCCTTGCTCATTCCAGACCCCGTCATTATTGGAGGCCTTCACGCGAAATGTGTAGTGACCCGGGTCTAGGTTGGTATAGGTGGCAGAGCGACTCGCAGCATCGGTGTGCTGCCATTCTCTATCGAAGCCTTCCAGCTTATAGGCATATTGGTTTTTTTGTGGCGAGTCGTAGTTGAGGGCTGCGAACTGGAATCGAATGACTGACTGGTCGTGCCGGAGAACGATGCCGCTGGCAACATTGATTGACTGTTGCAGCGGAGAGTCCTTACCACCAACAGTCACGGGTTTGTTAAAAAGTTCAAATCCAGTGAGTACCACTGGCGGCGGAGTGTTGTTATCGGCGAGCTTGTCGGGGTAGAAGGCGCTCAGCCCGTTGACGCCGCCAAAGAATAGCCGACCATCCGGAGCTTTGGCGCGGCAGTGATTGGAGAATCCATTGCCTTGCAGGCCGTCGCGCATGTCGTAGTTGCGGAAGGTCTGCGACCTTGGATCGAACTTCGACAATCCGTTGTCCGTGCCGACCCAGAGGTTTCCGAGCGCGTCTCCGAGTACGCTCAACACCTTGTTGCTCGGCAAGCCGTCTTTTTCGGTGTAGTGCTGCGTGAACTTCTCGGTGCCGATATCGAACCGGAACAGCCCGGTGGCCGAGGCGACCCAAAGGCTGGCGCCGTCGGAATAAATGTCCTCTGTCCAGTTCACGGCCGGGCTGCCTGGCTGATTGACATCTAACGGATAAGACATGAACTTCCGCGTCTTCGTATCGAGCCGCACGACACCCGCATGGGTCGACGCCATCCACAGCATTCCTCGCGAATCGAGCAGCACAGGATTCACGTAAGCATCCGGCAGACCGGCTGGATCGCCCGGATTTGGGAGAAAGTGACTGAAGCTTCGGCCATCAAAATAGTCTAGTCCCGCACCATAGACTCCAATCCATAGGCCACCAACGGGATCAGCGACGAGTCCGGCGACGTTGTCATTGCCCGGGCTGTTGGAGTTCCCGGCGTCGTGGCGAAAGTGTGTTACGTCGCGCCCGTTCATCCGGTCCAGGCCGCCACCGTAGGTGCCTGTCCACACGACTCCATAGGTGTCCTCAACAACGAGCCGCTGCGCGCCCGGACCCAGGCTGCCAGGATCATCGGGATTCGCGAGGTAGTGTGTGAAGGTTTGCCCATCGAAGCGGTCCACGCCCGCTTCCGTTCCGATCCAGAGCGCGCCTCCGGTGCCGATCGTCAGCGCGGTGATCACATTGTTGCTCGGGGTGTTGGCGCTATCCGAGGTCTGGCGATATGTGGTGAATCTCTCCGCCACTCCCGGCACGCGGTCAACGACGGTGGACCGCAGTCCAATCCAAAGCGCACCAGAGGCATCCGCATACAAGGCTCTCTTATTCATGACATTGCTGCTCAAACTGCTGGGATCATTGGGATCGTGCAGGTAACGAGAAAACGTTCCGCGTTCGCGATCCATCACGTTTAATCCGTTATTGGTCGCCACCCAAAATCGGCCCTCACGATCCTCGAACGTTGCCTGCACGTAGTCGTCGGTTAGGCTGGCCGGATTCCCGGAGTCATGCAGGTACCGAGTGAACTTGTGAGTTTTGGGATCGAAGCGATTCAATCCGTGTTGCGTCGATACCCAAACAGCCCCAGTCCGGTCCTGGAAGATGTGGGAGACGTCATCGCTACTTAAACTGAGCGGGTCATTGGGATCGTTTTTGTACTGTATCGACTGGCCGGTTGAAGTATCGAGCCGACTCACTCCGCCTTTCCATGTGCTGAGCCAGAGCGAGCCCGTTGCGTCGAGACAAAGGGCCCGCATGTCGGTGTCGAAGTTGGTTGGCCCAGTTGCCGCAGGCCTGTAAGCAATGAACCTGTTGCTGGTCTGATCAAATCGGGCTAGTCCCCCGGAGGTCGTTACCCACAAGCTCCCTGACTTGTCTTCGGCAAACATCGTTGCCTGATAGCCCGGCAGACTGTTTGGATCGTACGGGCGATGGCGGTAGTGAACGAAAGAATCTGTGTTGCGGTCATAGCGGTCCACGCCCTCGTTGGTTGCTATCCAGAGCACGCCCGATCGGTCCACATAGAGCCCCCAAATGCTGTCGGACCCGAGACTGCCGTCGTAATCGTTGTGCTTGTAGACCTTGAAGGCATACCCATCGTAACGGTTCAAACCGCCGAGCCACGTGCCAAACCACATGAATCCCTGCCGATCCTGCACAATGGCCCGCACGTCGGCGTTCGAGAGGCCATCTGCAACGGAAAGATGGGTGAAGCGAAGATTCAAAAGCGAGGCAGGTGTGGAACCGGACCCTTCGATTCGACTTCGTAGCGCGTGAGCTCGATTTTGGGAAACTTGGGGACTGTCAGCACGTTGTTGCGCGAAAAGATTCTGTTCCAGACGCCAGCCGATGAGGCATGAGAGTAGTACGGCAGCTAGTAAGAGGCAGATGACACGGCCGCGGCTCAGACCAACATCAGGGGAAATGGCGCTCATCGGGGAAAATGCTCCATTAATACCGTAAATAGCAGCGCGTTTGCCGCCGATGCTACTTTTTCATTTGCTGATATGCAATGGCCAAACGTGGCCTAACAAGGTCCCACGGACGCCTCGCTCATTACTTGCTCATCGGCCCTTGCGCTTTTACTTATAAAGATATTTCTTTATGCCGAGCGAGCGGATTTGCGACTCCAGCGTTGTTCCGGGAACACCAAGACGAGCAGCAGCGCCGTTGGGTCCGTAAACCTTGCCACGCGTCTCGCGCAGCACGCTTTCGATTTGAGATTTGCGATCTGATCCAACTTCCTTCATAGCAGGCACACTCAAAACCGGTGGCGGCTCGTACATCAGCATCGCGGGGTCAACTCGCAGAACCTCACCGGCGGTCAGAATCACGCAGCGCTCAATCACGTTCTGTAGCTCGCGAATATTTCCGGGCCACGAGTATTCCTTCATTATCTCGAGCGAACGTTTCTCAATCTGTCTTATCTTCTTGCCGGTGCGCGCCGACAGCCGGGCCGCGAAATAATCAACCAGCACCGGAATGTCATTGACGCGGTCACGCAAAGCCGGCACGTGAATTGGAAAAACGTTGAGCCGATAGTAGAGGTCCGCGCGAAATCGACCTTCGTTGACCTCTCGCCTCAGATCTTTATTGGTGGCCACGATCACGCGCACGTCTGTCTTAATCGTGCGGTTGCCGCCCACGCGCTCAAACTCTTTCTCTTGCAGCACGCGCAACAGCGACACCTGAATCTCGGGACTTAGTTCCGCGATCTCATCGAGAAAGATCGTGCCGCCGTTCGCAGCCTCGAATCGCCCGATGCGTTGTTGCATCGCTCCGGTGAAGGCGCCTTTCTCATGCCCGAACAATTCGCTGGCGATCAATTCCGCCGGCAGTGCGGCGCAATTCACTTTCACCAGGGCGCGCTCTGCGCGAGGAGAGCGGCGATGGATCGCGTGCGCCACCAACTCCTTTCCGGTCCCGGTCTCGCCGGTAATTAGCACCGTCGAATCGGTTGGCGCAACCTGTTCGATCGCAGTCAACACGCTCTGAAGCGAACTCGATGAACCAACGATCTCTTCATAAATAGATCGCTGCACGATCTCTTCTTGAAGCACGCGGTTCTCGATCAATAGTTGTTCTTTGAGAGACTTAATTTCTTCATAGGCCAAGGCGTTCGCCACTGCGATGGCCACGATGTTGGCAATATCATGCAGCAGGCTCACCTGCTCGTCGGTGTAATTGCCCGTTTCTCTCGACAAGAACTTGATCGTGCCGATCAAGTGACCCTGATTGATCAGCGGAAGATCGATGTAGCTACGGAATCCGTGATTCAACAAGGGCTCGTCGGTATCAAACCCCATATGGCCTTCCAGATCTGGAGCCACGTATGGTTTTCCGGATTTCATGATCTCACTTATGGGGTGGTGGGCCACCGGCAGCTGCATTGGCGGCGGCTCAACCTTTATGGTGGAGGCGTACCGTGTGACGACGCTCTCAAAACACTCACCCGTATTGCGGGGAACACCTTCAATATGAGCCCAATGCACTTTGACCACGTCGCCTTCCAGTATCACGATCGAGACCGCGTCGAAATGCACTATGGGCTTCAGCGTGTTATTCAACGCCGCCAACAAATCGGGCATTTCCAATTGAGTGCCAATCGCCTGGGCTACTTCAAGAATAAGTTTGGCTCTTTTCTCCGGCATGTCGATGCATCGCCTCCTACCAACGAAATGGCATTCGTCTCTGGACGTCTTTCAGCTCGCGCCGACAGATGATGCTGAACGACTTCAGCGGATCTATCTTTTCCATTGCAGTCTTCCGAAGTTGTTCTACAGAGAGATTCTCGGCCCCAAACTGAGTGATTATTAACTCCAACACTTGTTCGGCTTCTTTCATAACTGGATCCGAAGCAAACAGCCGGATGCGGCTGGCGACGGCGTAAAGCGACACGGTTCCTTCAAGCTCAAGTTCGTCATCATCGATATTGTGCGTAGCTGAAGCCACCCAGAGTTTGGACGCCTGTTCTATGAAGTCGGCATAGGCGGTCTCTCGCCTGCTGATTTCGC
>JAJPKD010000235.1 GCA_021323895.1 Acidobacteriota bacterium
CCCCGCCTCTCTAAACGAGTTGAGATTTGAATCAACTTACGGCTGCACCAGCCGCGCACGCATGGCCATCATGGCGAGGTCGCGGGCGCGCGGCACCATTTCCACGGCTTTGGCGATTTGCGGATCGTCTTTGGTCAAAACCTGCAGCGCCGCCACTGTGCCATAAGCGGCCGTGGCCAACTGATAGCGCACCTGTTGCTCGATGAAATCGCGGTTCTTTTCGAGCTGCGGCGTGAAGACTTTCCAATTTTGATCCTTCGCGACGTAATCCTTGAACGCGTTGAAGACTGCATCGTTCATCGGGAAATCGGTGGTTTCGATGTCGTGGTCGAACTGAATCCCGCCATCGACTTTGTACTTGTCGAGACCCGGGATGCGTCCGTTCGCCGCGTCACGCGAGAAAAAGAAAATCGGATCGCGCAGACGAACCTGCTGATTAGTCAGAAGCTGCGGCTTCACCGCTTCATCCGGAGTGATGCCGCCGCCACCATAAACTGGCCGGCCGGTATCGGTTTTGCTGGGCGGGCCCACAGGCTTGCCTTGCATATCAGTCGTCTCGGCCCGCAAGGTGCCACCGCGCGAAATGTAGTTGTACCAACCACCCTCGCTGTAGTCGCGTTGAATCAGACGACCAGACGGCGTGAAGTACTTCGCCGACGTCAACGTCAGCCCGGTTCCGTAATCCATCGGAATGATGCTCTGCACGAGGCCCTTGCCGAACGTAGTTTGCCCGACAATCATCGCGCGATCGTGATCCTGCATGGCGCCGGAAACGATTTCGGAAGCTGAGGCTGTGTACTCGTTAACGAGAATCACCAGCGGCGTGCGGTCGGGATTCGGATTGTTCGATCGATACGTCCGGTCGTTCAGTCCGTTGCGACCTTTCTGGGTCAGGACCAATTGACCGGCCGGCAGAAACGCGCTGGCCACTTCGATGGCTTTATCGAGAAACCCGCCCGGATTGCCCCGCAGATCGAGCACGAGCGAATTCATGCCCTTCTGATGCAACGCATCGAGCGCGTCCTGCAAACCTTGCGCGGTGTCGTAATTAAATCCGCGCGTCATGTCGATATAGCCGACGCCCGGACGAATCATGTAGTAGTCCGGCACTGACGGCTGCGGCACTGCATCGCGGATGATATCGACAGTCTCGACGCGGCCGGTGCTGGCCCGGGTCACGGTAACTTTGACATTACTGCCACGCGGCCCGCGAATTTTGTCGCGGACTTCAGCCGAAGACTTGCTGTGCATGGCAACGCCATCAACGGCGTCGATGCGATCGCCATAGCGGAGGCCGGCTCGTTGGGCGGGCGCATTATGGAAGGTCGCGGTAATGTACGTATCGACTGAGTCGCCGACGGAATAATTCTGAATGGTCGCGCCAATACCAAAGTACTCGCTGCGCTGATCGGTCTTCAACTCGTCGAACTCTTCTTTATCAAAATAGTTCGAGTGCGGATCGAGCGTCCGCAGCATCCCCATGATCGACGACTTGTAAACGTCGTTGTAGTTCAGCTTCTTGCCGTCGATGTAGTTGTCTTCGACGATCTTCAGCGCTTCGTTGTAATCCTCCGAGATGGCCGGAATCGCGTTCCCCGTCGCGCGAGTCCGCGGACGGCTGGTCGCAGGGCCGGCCGGTTGTTGCTTCCCGGCGGGTCGACCCGATGCGCCGGGCCCTTGCGGCAGAACAAAGACGGGAAGTGACAGAGAGAAAATGATGAGCGCTGCCAGCGCCAGCGAGAATTTGTTCTTCACTTAGAACCTCACAGGAATCTGAACTTCAAACCCGGGGAGCCCCTGATCGATCAATCCGACGCGCAGGTCGTTTTGTAATCTTAACGGATGCCGGAACGGCGGGCAAGGTTGTGTCGAGAAAAGTGCGTATTGGGAGATTGGAACGATCCAATGTACCAAGCCTACGAAGCTGGCGATTAGAATATTAGCCACTGGCGAGCGCGGCGAGCCGGCGGAAAATAATTCATTATCAAATTCGAGCCTGCGAAGCTGGCGAGAGAAATCAGCCGGCTCAAACGTCGGACTTTTCAAGGTGTCCTCACGCCGCGTGCATAAGCGCCGTGCGCATCGCCGCGGCGGATTGCCAGCGCTGCGTCGGGTCTTTAGCGAGTGAGCGCTCGATGACTTCGGCGACGCGTTCGGGAACGTTCGGCGCGCGCTGGCGCAGCGGAATAATCTGACCTTCGAAAATCGCGCGTACCGTGCCGGCCATGTCGTTTTGCGGGCCCATGTCGAGGGCGACATCACCGGCCAGCAGACTATACGCAGTCATCCCAATCGCGTAGATGTCCGATGTGGGTCGCACGTTGCGAAAGTCTCGGATCTGTTCGGGCGGCATGTAAGCAAACGTGCCGGCCATATCTCCGGCCATGGTGATGCCGCTCATGCCGCTTTGCGTGAAGCTCTTTGCCAAACCAAAGTCGGTCAGCTTGGCGGTGAAGTCGGGCGCTGCTCCCGTCACCAGGATGTTCGATTCTTTGATGTCGCGATGTATGTAGCCGCGGGCGTGCGCATACGCCAAAGCGTCGAGCGATTGCGAAATAATTTTGATCGCTTCCTGATAAGGCAAGCGCCCGCCCTGTGCGTCAGCCAAACGCGCGGCATCAGATCCTTCGACGTATTCAGTGACGAGATATACCGCGCCGTTGTGCGTGCCGCTCTCGATGAAGCGCACGATGTTCGGATGATCGAGCGCGGCGGCAACGTCAATCTCGCGCATGAAACGACGCAGCGATTGATCGGCAACCGCGACTTCGGGCAGCAGAGTCTTGATCGCGACAGCCTCGCCGCTCTTTTCGCTGCGCGCCAACATCACACAGCCCATCCCGCCGCGGCCCAGCACCCTAATCATTTCGTAGCCGGGAACAGGTTGCGGCCGGCGCTTCAGTTCTTCGCGGCACTCTTCGCAAATGAAAGTGAGCTTTTCGTCCGGCGACGCTTCGGTTTGTTCGCGGCGGCCACAGTTCGCGCATTCGATGGTCACGAGCGCGGGCTTCGCCATGGTTGGCGTTTCGGAACTACTGATCGACGCAGTTGGTTCGGCTGAGACTTCGACTTGCAAAACGGTCTGGCCGCCCTGAATGCGATCGCCGCTTTGCAGAAATGCTTCCGTGACGCGCTGGCCGTTTACGAAGGTGCCGTTCGTCGATCCCAAATCGCGCAGGAAGCAACGCGGCGGAGCAATCTCCAGCAGGCAGTGATGGCGGGAAAAAAATTTGTCTTCGGGAAGATAAAGATGCGCGTCGTCGCTGCGGCCAATCAGAAATGTGTCGTGCTGATCGAAAGTGAATTCGCGGCCGAGATAAGGGCCTTGCAGCACTCTGAGCGTAACGCGCATCGGGTGATCATCAGCGGCTGATTTCCAAATCGTCGAAGGCGACTTCGTGTTCGTCGCTGGTGTAGAGGCCGACGCGGCCGGTTTGATAATTCTCGGTGTCAACGATCGAAGTCACAAATTGTCCGTTGATATAAAAGTCGAGCTTGCGATCGCGGATGCGAACCTCGAGCTGATTCGGCTGGGTGCCGCTGCGAATTGCGCTGAACGAGGTCCACTCGACCATGGTCGTGTCTTTGCCGGCTTTCTGATCGACGATCTTGTATTTGGGATCGTCGCCGCTGTAGATGATGAAGGCGTAATCTTCCAATTGATCGTTCTTCATCTCGCCGTGCACGACGAGGCCGTATCCGGTGCTGGGCGAAACACCGTCGATGCTGCGCGTGCCGACGCGCACGGTCGCGTTCTTCGTCTTGTACTCCGGCTTATCGGGACCGTAAATAACGAAGTAGTAACCCTTAGTGCCTTTCATGTGGTACTCCTCGTTCGAATACCACATCGTGCCGTAAGTCGAAGCGCCGGTGCGCCAGTCTTCCTTCGAAAAATCGTCGGTGAAATTCGTCAGCGTCGATCGCGAGTTGGAATTCTCGTTGGCGTTAGTCTCTGAATTCGCGTTCTTGTTGGTATTGGCATTCGCGTTGCGATTTGCCGTGCGGTTCGAATTCGAATTGGCGTTGTTGTTATTGCTGTTGGTGATGCTGGCGACGGCGATGATCAAAATGACGACGCCGATGCCCATGAAAACCAGGACCGCGCCAATGCCCAGTATCCATGGCCAGGCGCTGCGCTTTTGCGGCTGCGCGGCCGGCATCGGCGACCAGGCCGGAGGCGATGGCGGCGACTGGGGCGGCGGCGGCGGCATCGATGGTTGCTGGCTCGGATAGGCAATCGTCGGCTGTGGCGAGGTGTCGCGGCCTTGCGGATATTGGACCGTCGCGCTCGGATCGAAGGACGACGGCGCGGCAGTGCTCACGAGCGGCGAACCGTCATCGAGACAAAAACTCAGGGCATCATCACTGTATGTACGATTGCATTGGGGACAGCGCTTCATGTTGGCCTCGGGTTCTCTTCTGAATTTTCGCGCGTCAGTCTATACGAGATGCGAAGCGCGCTCAAGAGAGATGTTGGAGATTAGAGGCTTGAGACTAGAGGCTAGTGACTAGTAAAAAAGGCTGCGACTGGGGGGCCGTAGGATACGGTTAGCGACTTAACACCAGACAAAAAGTCAGCTCTTCGCTGGCGCCTCTAGCCTCCAGCCTCTAGCCTCTTCATAAATTCCGTCCACACCTTCCGCAGAATTTTGTTCCCGGCGAATAGGTCGCGTTGCATCCCGCGCAGACGACTTCGACTGGACGCGGCGCTTTCCAGGCGATCGCCGCTCCTCCGAGCGATGCTCCGCAGCGGCCACAGAATTTCGTGCCCGCCGGTTGGTCCGTGCCACAGCGGGTGCAGCGAATTGGGCCAGTCGCGCCCCGCAGACTTGGTTGGTTCAGACTTGGATAAGAAGGTTGCGGCGGCGGCGTGTGATGCACCGATGCTTCGGCGGTGACGTAATCAAAATTAGTGTTGCCGCAGCGTCCACAGAATTTGGTTCCAGCGGCGAATCGCGAACCACACTTCGTGCAGGCAACCACGCCCAGTGAAGGCATCGCAACGCCCGACACGCTGCCGAGACTTCCGCCCTGTGACGGTGACAGACCGCTCGACGGCGCCGATTTGAATTGCGCTTGAATAATCTGCTCGTCTGAGTCGGGCCGCACTTCGATGACGCGTTCATCGTCAGCGTCGCCGGCATGCGCAACGCGCAGCACGTGCTGGCCCGGCGGAATCGATTTCAGAATCACGCGGCCCGATCGACCGATGCTGCCGTAACGCTCATCGTCGACATAAACTTCTGAACCGGTCGGCGCCATAATGACGACGCGAGCTTCGCCTTTTTCTTCTTTGACCGACGCGCTGCCAAAGGCTTGATCGAATTCACTGAACCATTCCGCCACCGTCGCCGGACGAGCATCTGGTTCGCGTTGCAGGGCGCGCATCACCACGCCCTCAATTGCAGACGGAATGTCGGAACGCAACGTACTCAAGGCGGCCGCGTCCTGCGTTAACTTCGACGCAAAGATCTGCATGATGTCGCCCGTGAACGGAGGCCGGCCGCCCAACATGTGATAAGCCATCGCGCCGAGCGCATAAATGTCAGCGCGCGCGTCGAGGTTTGCGCCCGCCTGCATCTGCTCGGGCGCCATATATTCAGGCGTGCCCAAAATCCCGC